>JASGCN010000001.1:93722-206783 GCA_030054135.1 Alphaproteobacteria bacterium | reverse complement strand
TATATGTTTGGGGGTATGTGCAGAGTGTGTGTAATATCTTACCGTACCTGAAATATGTATTGGGTATACCAATGCTTCAATATTTAATACACCTGATCCGGTATAATCATCTTTCCCTGCTATTCCTATATCAAAAGATGAATTGTGTAAACGAGTTTTTATAGACTCAAGACTGTGTGACACATTTTCATTATAAGAACGAAATAATGCAATTGCTCCTACCACTAAAGGAGTTGCGAATGATGTTCCATTGTCGTTTGCTGATGAATATTGATTGGTAAGGGTCGCGTGGTATTTTGTAGAAGTGAGAGATTGCCCTGGTGCGACAAGATCGAGAGTAGACCCAAAATTGGAAAAAGAAGCACGAGTGTATGGAGAAGTATTTTGGATTGCTCCAACAGATATTACATTATTTGGATCAGCAGCTGGAAAAACATTATTAGTGATAAAATTTTGGTTATCATTACCAGAAGAAAATACAGGTATTACTGATTTTTTTAAAGTACTTGTAATTATTGCACCACTTCCTGATGCAGTAATTGTCCCATTTGTTGCAGGATGAATGGTGACTGTTGGCGCAGATGTGTATCCTGTACCGCAATTTGTAATTGTTACTTCAGTGATAACTCCTCCATCAATTTCAGACACTTGAGCACTTACACCACTACCGTTGCCCCCAGAAAATGAAACAGTTGGCCAATAATAATTAGGTTCTCCATTTGGCCCAGAAAGAACCCCATATCCTGACCCACCATTTGTAATGTTTAATGCAATGGGAGTGCGCGCGCACACAAGTGCATCATATGTAGGTTCACTTCTATATTCTGAAATATTTGATGATGTAAAACTCCAACTTCCATTAATAACATCTGCTCCATTGTTTATAGCGTATCGTATAGCGCTTGCAATATATGCCCCTCTATTTTCGCCACAATCATTTGCTTTAATTACCATAATTTTTGTGTTGGGAGCAATTCCGATTATTCCTTTTGCATTATTTCCCTGTCCTGCAATCAATCCAGCAATAGTTGTACCATGCCCGTGAGTATCATTGACCGAACCTCCTGCAACACTTCCTGCTGCATTGGCACAAAAATTGTACCCATTGATATCATCAATGTACCCATTCCCATCATCATCTACACTGTTCCCAGCGACTTCATTGGTATTAATCCAGAGGGATCCTTGTACATCTTCATGGTTAAGTTGTACTCCAGTATCAATCACTGCCACCACTATTCCATCCCCCCGTGTATCTTTCCACACTCTATTTGTTTTTACGGCTTTTACTCCCCACATACCAGCATTAGTCCATAGAGTGTCATTAGGATCTGTCCCATCTGTTGGCCATTCATGAAGTATCGTTTCTACTGGTTGTTCTACAAAAAGGTACCCTTCGGTTTTGAGTGATTCTATCGCTTGAACAATTTCTTCTTTGCTACTTCCAGAAGGTAAAGTAACATTTTTCACACTGTTCGCTGAAGGTGTATTTGCTAAAAATCGAATAGCCTTATTATTATTTGTTTGTGTGTTGATGATTTGTCTCTTGTGTGTCGCCATCAAAACAATTTCGTCCGCATAGACTATCACCCCCAATAATAACCACACTATTGTACTTGATACTACTATACACAATCTAAACTCTTTCATATATCTATACTACCGTATAAAAACCATTGAAGTCCCTTGGTGGTATCCTTATATCTACAATATTGGATGCTGAAAAAATGTTAGTTTATTTGTTTTTTTTGCTTTTTTTGTAGAAATAGAATATCCAACCAACAATAACAACAACCACCACAACGAGTGCTATTGGGTTATGAAAGATGTTTGATATGATAATTACAACGAAAGAAATAATAAGAGACACAATGCCTAATGCAAAACCAAGAATTCCTCTTGTAAGAGATCCTAAGAAAGGAATTACTGAAGCAAGTGTAGGAATAATACTTGTCATCAGAACAAACCCGATCCAAATAACTATAAAACCAATACCCCGTATAACCCACATACTTGTTTTAAACTGTTCCTGAGCTGTAGAGAGAACCTGCGATGCAGATCCAACACCAATAAAACCTGTTTGATCGTCTCCTTTGTATGTAACATCAAAAGAGAAATTATTATCCTTCTTTTCACCAAATGCAGATATCTTTTCGTTTGCGTGAATGACATTAAAAGATACTCGAATGTCTCCTATACTTGGAGTGTCTGTGTGCGCGTTCTTTCCAATGAAGAGGTGTGTATGTGTGGTAATACTATTTTTATCTTGAACATTATTTTTTGAAAGTATAAGTGGTTTAGAAAATACTGAATCCTTTTCTTGTATTGCAGGAATAGAAATATTATTAAGTGAAAAAGATTGTGAAGATAGACCTCCTTTCATTGTTGGTATGATATTTACATACGCACCTGATTTGTCTTTAAAATTATCACTATTGGGTGGGTTTGATGTCCATTCTTTTTTATAATTATATGTAGTTGTCGTGTCTGAACTGCCACCTAGATTTTCTTTTGTTTCCTCGGTTGATGTCTCTACCCACGCATACACTTCAACAAGTTTGTTTATATACACTGCAGATTGTGGTTCAAGAAGTGATGGATACGTATCTGCTATTTTTTTATTTATCACTGGAGTACCTTCAAGAACAATAAGACCATTTTTTTCATTAGTCGCATCAGAAGTGATAGTTGAAACTTTTGAAAATATTGTTTTTGGAGAAACTCGTCCTTCATTTATAAATAATCCAGAAACGCCTACTATAATAAGAATAAAACCGAAAAAAATTCCTTTAATTGAATCAACTATTTTTGATCCAAATCCTGTGTGTGTTGTTTCTTGCATAGTGTATGTATATTAATTTATAATTACTGACCAATTAAAATATAGTATGCACATTGCTGTTACTAATGCAAAAGAAATTAAATAGTGAAGAGAATCTGCAATAACTTTTTGTACTCCCATTTTTTTTGTAATTTCTCTCCCCCATAAAAAAGAACCAGTAATTATTGGAAATATAAAACAGAACCATATTGCCACTACATACAAAAAAGGCGCGTACACTGATACTGCCTTTACTGTGGCAGTTTGAGCAACAACAAAAGCAATGAATGCACTTGTTATTAAGGAAAGAAATGCCTGGATTAAATATATTTTCCACATATATTTTTTTGCTTTCTTTATTGCTTTTTTTTGTTCTGTTTTTGACAACGCAGCAAACCCTGTGTATTCCATGTGTAATTTCCCAGCCCACCAAAAAGGTGCATGCCAAAGAGAACCTATAACTATACTAAGTACAGTTCCTGCAATTGAAAGAAAGATTACTTCGATAATCATATTTGTCTTATGACT
This sequence comes from Alphaproteobacteria bacterium, assembly GCA_030054135.1. Classification (GTDB taxonomy): domain Bacteria; phylum Patescibacteriota; class Minisyncoccia; order Phycocordibacterales; family JABAAK01; genus JASGCN01. Next base: position 203,434 of record JASGCN010000001.1, on the reverse strand, counting down.
TTTAGTATACCATGGTATATAAATAAAAATCTTGACATATAGAGTTGTCCTCCATATAATAAGTATTATGAATAAAACATTTGTAATATTTGTTATTGGATTGACGCTCGGGTTGGTGGTGATGTTTGTGTACACTACTTTTTTTACACCCATCAAACACGGATCATCAGCAATTTCTATTTTAGAATCAAAAAATGGAGTTGATTTTGACCGAGCATTTCTTGAACATATGATTCCTCATCATGAAGAAGCGGTTGCTACTTCAACTATGCTTTTGCAAAAAACTTTAGACCCAAAATTGAAAAAATTCGGGCAAGCTATTATTGATACTCAAAAAAAAGAAATCGATGTGATGCGTACATGGCTCAATGAATACAGTAAAACATCTACCCACTCTTCAGGACACTAATTATTAAATCTCAAGAGTATTGTCAATTGACGCATCGTTATGAACATTGCGTATTGTTTGGACCATAATTGAATGACTTGGGATTATTGAAATAAGAGATGAATCATAATTTTCTTTGAGTGGTATGGAATCTGAAACATTAACAGATGAAAAATAATTTTTGTTTATATTTTTTTCATATCCTTCTGAAAAAACTGGATGGGTGGCATACACACTAACAGTTTTTGCATGTAATTCTTTAAGCGCTATTGATGCGCTTGCAAGTGTTCCTCCAGTATCAATCATATCATCAACTAAAATACAATGTTTCCCCTCTACATCCCCTATCACTTGAGATTTTTCTACAGTTGCATTTGTTCCATTTAATGATCTTCTTACTTTGTGAATAACAGCTAAATTATTGCCCCCAAGAATTTTTATTAAATGTTCTGCTTTTTTTGCACCTCCTATATCGGATGAGACCACACACACATCATCAATGCATGGATATTTTTTTATAATATCAGAAGCAAAAATTTTAATCATCGAAAGATTTTCAACTGGAAACGAAAAGAATCCTTTTATTTGTGGAGTATGCAAATCAAAAGTAAACAAATATTCTGCCCCCGAAGTAACAAAAAAATCTGCAATAAGTTTTGCAGTTATTGGTTCTCTCTTTTTTGTAGCACGATCTTGGCGCATATATGGAAGAAATGGAGACACCACACTCACTCGTTTGGCAATGCCAAATTTTTTAATTCCTTGTATAGAGATGTATAACTCCATGAGAGATATATCTATATTTTTTTCCGGTGAAAATTGATGCACGAGATATACATCTTCTCCTCGTACTGTGTCTTCTATTCTGTGCAAGTGTTCTCCATTTTTAAACCAAGCATGATCTATGTTATACAGAGGGATTTCCAATTCTTTTGAAATGCTATCCGCATATGCTTTACTTGTTGATGTAGACGCGAGTATCAGTTTCATATTATAAATATACTAACACAGAAAACGCTCCTTTTCGGGAGCGTTTTCTTTTAACAGATTAAATTTTTTAATTGTCTTTTTCCATTGCTTTATCTTCCATTGCTTTATCTTGCATTGCCATAGAATCTTCATTAGAAGAAGACCCTCCAAACCAACCTTGAACATATCCAAAATATCCGATAGCTGCAAGAATGATAATAACAATGATTATTTTTAGTGCTGACATAATTATATATATATATTATTATAATCACTACTGTACTAGTACAATAGTGTACTCTATTGTATAAAATAAACACTTAGAATACAAGACCTTTATTTTGTTTTGATATACATATCTATCGCACAATATATTCATTTTTTTTGCAATGTTGATATACTTTATCCATTTCTATGTTTATGTCACTATCAGTGAGAGTTTTCTGAGCATCTTGAAATACAAAACGAAATGCAAAAGATTTTTTACCTTCTTTTTCAAATGTATCAAAACAATACAATGTCACAAAATGTTTAAGACTTTCTGATACATCTTTAAATTCTTTAATAAGAGTTGTTTCAGTGCTTGTAACAGGTACATATATAGAGAGATCTCTTTCTATATATGGAGTACGCTTTATGATTGAAAATCGAATAGGGATCATTCTTAGATCTCCTCTATCCTTCCATACAACTGGGTTATAATTTTTACTTTTGATATCTTTTATTATACGTACACAATCTTTTAATTTCTCACTTTCTTCGTCTTTTAATTTTTTAGATGCATACCATGCAAGCTCTAATGATTCTTTTCCATCTGGAGAAAATACCTTACCTATTTCAAAAATTTTAACTTCTTCTTTATTACAAGCATGTTTTATTATTTCATTCTTTTTCCCCACTTCTTGTAATTCAGAAAGATCTTGTCTTAAAAAAGATTTGTCTGACGCTACTGGGCGCAACACTTCTAACCCTTTTTTATTCGTAAAAGTGCGTGTCATTATTTCTGTAAATCCAAGCTTATTTAGATCTAATATTATTTTACGGATAATTTTATACTCTGAAGGATCTTGATATGTGTTATTGTTATTTGCTAGTGGGACACTTGATATATTTTTAAAGCCGATCATTCGAGTAATTTCTTCTGCAATATCTTCTCTTGTTTCAAGATCAATTCTATCTTTTGGGGGGGTAAACACCAACGTGTTTCCAGTAGACACACACTCAATATACAAACGCTTACATTTTTCTTTTATGATTTCTTCAGTGATGTTACTGTCAATAAAGTTTTGAAAAAAAACAGTTGATACTTCTATCTTTCTATCACTCATTTCCACTTTTCCAGAAAAAGGGAGATTCATTATGGCACAAAATTCGCGTGCCATTCCTTCTTTAGTAAGACAATCACCATATCTATTTGGAAGAATTGATAGCTCAATAAAGTATGTTTTTTTATTAATTGACTCTACTTCAAATGAATGATCCATGAATGCATTTTCTACGTCATTCATAAAATCAGACATCATAGGTACGGATTTTTCTTTTGAAATATAATCCAAAAGATCGGGTACGAAAAATATTTTTTTCATATATTTTTGTTATTTGAATTGTGTGGAAAAACGCAAATCTCCATTAAAAAACTCTCGAACATCGTCAATGTTATGTCTGATCATTAAAATTCTTTCAAGCCCAATACCAAATGCAAAACCAGTGTATACATCACTATCAATACCAACTGATTCAAACACATTTTTATGCACCATACCTGCTCCTAATACTTCAAGCCATCGATTTGTCCCTGGTAGACAAATATCGACCTCCATACTTGGCTCGGTAAATGGAAAATAGCTCGAGCGATAACGCAATTTCACTTCTGGATAGAAAGCTATTTTCATAAAACTTTCAATTGCTTCTTTAAGATGTCCAATGCTTATGTTTTTGCCGACTACCAACCCTTCACATTGATGAAACTGTACTTCGTGAGTTGCATCTGTCGCTTCATTTCTAAATACTTTTCCTGGAACAATTATTTTAATTGTTCCTTCATTCTCTAATATAGTTTTATTTTCTTCCATGTAGTGAATTTGTACGGGCGATGTATGTGTTCGCAACAAATACCCGGGTTTATCTTTAATCCAAAATGTATCATGCATGGTACGCGCAGGGTGGTCTTTTGGAATATTAAGAGCATCAAAATTATATTTTTCTGTTTCTAATTCATTTCCCAATACGATGGTGTACCCTCTTCCAGAAAATTCAAAAGCGATTTCATCTATGAGAGCGGTAATTGGATGTTCATATCCTTTATCATCGAGCTGTGGCATATCTGTATTATGACATTGTTATTGTTACATTGGTAGTATTAATTTTTGAAACACGCTATGCTTGGGTATGAAACATATATTAATATGTGAAAATATTCGTAGCATGGAAAATGTTGGGAGTATACTTCGCACTTGTGAAGCAGTTGGCATTGAAAAAATATTCTGTGTGGGGACTACCCCTACCCCCATAGACAGGTTTGGGCGAGAAGTACAAAAAATTAATAAAGCTTCTCTCGGAGCAGAGAAAATAGTTGATTGGAAATATACACCCACCACTACAGACGCCCTTCGTGCATGCGCACACACGCATACTCCAGTATGTGTTGAACTGAGTGTAACTGCCATTCCATACACTGAGTACAATTACTCAATTCCCACTGCATTTATTTTTGGAAACGAAGTAGATGGAGTCTCTCCGGAAACTTTATTGCAAGTAAAAAAACATATTGCAATTCCTATGTTTGGAAAAAAGGAATCACTTAATGTAGCGGTGGCAGTGGGTATTATATTATACAAAAGTAAAAAATGAGTTATACTATATATGTACTGGGAAACCAGTACATTATAAAAAATAAAATTTTATTTTATATTATGAATATGAATATGGCAGTGAAAGTGTTGACTATCATCGGAGCTCTTAACTGGGGTCTTGTGGCAGTTGGACACTTTTCAGGAAACTCATTAAATGTTGTTGATGCTCTTCTTGGGTCGTCTTCAACAATTGCAAATATCGTATACCTAGTAGTAGGTATAGCGGGAGTTGTATATGTAGTAAACTTCAAAAAAATTAAATAATTTTTTCAGTACTACAGCAAAAAACGTCGGGCACCGCCCGACGTTTTTTGTTTTGTGGTTTCTTTATACTGTGATGGAGGAAAGATACAATTCAAGTGCCTTGAGTTCTATTACCTCTTTTTTATCTTCATACTGAATTGTGATTGTGCCTGCCGCTGCATCTTTCCCACCCACAATAAGCAACATTGGAATGTGTTCGGTTTGAGCATTATGAATTTTTTTACCGACACTTTCTTTGGTCGCATCAATGCTGTATCGCAGTATATTGTGCGTGAGTGGTTTTTCAAAAATTATTTTTGTTAAAATATTTTCAATTGAGTTTTTATACTCCCCAATGTCTCCAATTGTAAGTACACGTAGCTGCTCTGGAGCAAGCCAAAAAGGCATACGCCCCCCAGTGTGTTCAAGGTAGGTTGCTATAAATCTTTCAATGGAGCCCATAATTGCACAATGGATCATAACCACATTCTCTTTTTTGCCTTCTTCATTGATATACGTACATTCAAGATTTTTTGGTTGTACAAAATCAATTTGTATTGTCGCTACTTGATGTTTACGCCCCAATGCATCCATTGCTAAAAAGTCAATTTTTGCGCCATAAAATGCTGCTTCTCCTTCTCCATCAACCCATATTCCATTCCAATCGCGATCAAGTATAGTGCGTATAACATTTTCTCCTTTATCCCAATCTTCTGGAGAACCCAAATACTTTTCAGGTGTACCCATGTCTCTACGAGAAAATCTAGGTGTAAGAGAAGTAAACCCAAGTGTAGTGTAAAACTCTTGAATCAATGCTATGGTAGTGTTTACTTCTTCTGATAATTGCTTCTCACGACAAAAAATATGTGCATCATCTTGCGTGATTGAAAGTACACGAGTAAGTCCTGCAAGCTCTCCCGACTGTTCATCTCGATAGACCATAGTGGTTTCTGCATATCGTTGTGGTAAATCACGATAACTTCTCAACTCTGAAGAAAAAATTTGTGTGTGGTGTGGACAGTTCATTGGTTTAATACAATACACCTTATCATCACGTGTATGTACTTTAAATAAATCTTCTGCGTATTTATCCCAATGTCCAGATTTTTTATACAAATTTGTTTTTGTGAGGTGTGGTACTGACACTCGCTCAAACCCAGCTTTTTTTCTTAATTGCCACACATAATTATCAAGTGTGTGACGGAGAAGAGTTCCTTTAGGAGTCCACAGTGGAAGTCCTGGCCCGACTAAATCAGAAAAAAAGAAAAGTCCTAATTGTTTTCCTATAATTCGGTGGTCTCTTTTTTTTGCTTCCTCTTTTTGAGTAATATATTGAGTAAGTTCTTCTTTTGTATTAAATGCATACCCATATATACGAGTAAGCTGCTGTAAGTTTTCATCTCCCCGCCAATATGCTCCTGCAGTTGTTGTCAAACAAAAAGATTCTGGATCTACAATAGAAATATCTGCTACATGCCCCCCCTCACAAAGATCAGTAAAATTACCAAATGTTACTGTTGTTATTTTTTCTCCACGAGAAATGATATCATGTATGAGTTCTGCTTTGAATTGATTATTTTCATACATTTTTTTTGCTTGTTCGGAGGATATTTCCTGAAGTGTTGGGGTTTTCCATGTTGAAAGAATTTCTTTCATTCGTTTTTCTATGTGTGGTAAATCAACATTCGTAATTGGTGTTTTAAAAAGAATATCATAATAAAACCCATCATCTATAGCAGGTCCTATGCTGTGTTCTGCGTCTGGGTAAAGTTCAAGAACTGCTGCTGCCAGTAGGTGTGCGAGTGAGTGCCTACGCTCATGAAGAGCTGTTGGAGATTGGATCATACTCAATAGTATATCAAATTGAAAGAATAAAAAGATACAGAGATGTCTGTGCCATAATAGAAATATGGAAGAATTTAAAAAATATGATTTTATTGGGATTGGAGACACCGCGGTGGATATCTTCATAGAGCTTGAAGCAGGAGAAATACACTCAACGAAAAGCATTTTTAATCTATTTGGAGAAAAAAAAGAGACGCTACATATTCCTTGGGGTAGTAAAATCCCATTTAAAAAAGATACCACTGTATATGGAGTCGGAAATTCAGCTAACGCATCAGTAGCAGCTGCACGATTAGGCCTTAGTTCTGCTTTTTTAACTGTCGTGGGAGATGACACATTAGGAGATATGTGCGTTGCCCAATTAAAAAAGAACGGTGTGGATGATATACATATACAAAGACAAAAAAATGGAAAAACAAATGTACATTATGTGCTTACAAAAAACGCAGAGCGCACAATACTTGTGAAGCACGAAACATATACTATTTCCCTCCCAAAAAACTTATCTGTAAAATATTTATATCTTTCCTCTCTTGGTAAGTATGCTGAAACATTGCATGATGATATCGCTGATTGGCTAGAACAGGCACCACACACTGTACTTGTATTTCAACCTGGAACATTTCAAATGAGTGCAGGAGTAGAGCGACTCAAGAGAATATACGCGCGCGCAGGGATATGCATATGTAATGTTGAAGAAGCTCAACTTATTACAAAACAAAATATAAGATCAATTCATACCCTCCTTGCTACTATGCAAGCATTATCCCCTAACGGTATTATTTGTATCACCGATGGGCCTAAAGGATCATACATGCGATATAATAATCAGAATTATTTCTGTCCTATATATCCAGACATCGCTCCACCAACACAACGAACTGGGGCCGGAGATGCATTCGCATCGACTTTTACTAGTATGCTTGCTCTTGGATATTCTCCAGAAGACGCACTGCTCCGCGCTCCGATTAATTCTATGGCGGTGGTACAAGCAATTGGCGCACAAACCAATCTTCTCACTATGCATAGTCTTGAAAAATATTTAGCTACTCGACCGCATTCGTATACTGTCAAAAAAATTTAAGATTTCTTTTGTATATATTTCAAAATGAACCCTGGAACGATAAAAGCAACCACCACTACCAATACCAACATATATAAAAACACTGATGATGAAAATGATGTGTACTCTATCAATCCTTTCCCTATAATGTATCCTGAAAGAACAAATGACCCAGATGTTATAACTGTTGCAAAAAGATTTAACACTGTAAAATGTCTAAGTGTTATTGAGGACACCAGTGGATACACAACAAACAAAAGCCTGCTCCCCGGGATAACTTTCATTATTACTAAAAAAAAGATTTCATACAAAAACCCAGAGTTTATTTTCTTTTTAAAAAAATCTTGCAACTGATTAATCACTCTATGTTCATCGATATGGTCATGCACAAATTTACTTTTCTTAAGAATGTAACGAATTAAAACAAACACAAACAAATCATACACATACCCAAAAAAAATAACCACACTCAACAAAACTACAACAGAGAGATCATATTTTGCAAAAAAAATACCCCCTACGTGCATACCAATTTCTCCGAATAGTGCCAATACTATTGCAATGATTAAAGGATTTAATCCTGCAATATGTTGCAACACTTGTTCAGGACCCATTGCAAAAAAGTTGTAAATTTGTAAAAAAAAATCAAAGATGGAAAAATCAATTGTCATATTCTTTTAGCATAGCACGAATACTTACAGCAATACTTTCAGCATCAAGTTTGTAATGTTTTAATAACTCATTTGGTGTTCCTGATTGTCCAAACTCATCATTAATTCCAATACGCAATACTTTTTTAGGAGCATGCTCTGAAATAAGTTCTGCAACCGCACCCCCCAACCCTCCAATGCGTTGGTGTTCTTCTATAGTTACTACAGAGGTAGATTCTTTTGCAAACTGCACTAACATAGTATCGAGCGGTTTAATGGTATGCACATTAACAACACGAATTGCATATCCGTCTTGAGCGAGAGCATGTGCTGCGTCGAGGGCTTGTGCAGTTACTCCACCGCACACAGAGATCAATACATCATAGATGTGTTTAGTGGATTTCCCAGTATCAAACAACACTTGAACTTTTCCTATTTCAAATGGAGTTTCAGAAGAAGTAATCAAAGGAGTGTCTTCTCGTTGTAAACGAATATATGCCGGGCCTGTCATTTCTGCGAGTGCGAGTGTTGCTTTTCTTGCTTGTTCTGCGTCACATGGCACAACAACTGTCATTCGTGGAATCACACGAACAATTGCAATATCTTCAATTGCTTGATGTGTTCCGCCGTCAGGCCCAACACTTACCCCAGCGTGAGATCCAACTATTTTACAATTTGAATTGTTATAACAAATAGTAGTACGAATTTGTTCCCAATTTCTTCCGGGAGAAAACATGGCATATGATGAAAAAAATGGAATTTTACCCATAGCCGCCATACCACTTGCAACAGAAGCCATTGATTGTTCTGCGATTCCTACTTCGATAAATCTTTTTGGAAAGGTATCTTTAAAAAGATGCATTTGCGTCGACTCAGTGAGATCGCAGCACAGGGCCACCACATCTTCATTTTTTTTACCAGCTTCAACAAGACCCATACCAAAGCCCTTTCGAATGGGGCTCAATTTTTTTTGCGTTGAAAAATCATACACTAGAAATAAATTTGGATTAATCATATTATCGTGTCATATCATTAAGTCGCCCCCCTAATGATCTTAATTCATTGAGTGCATTTTTGGCTTGGTCCTGTTTTTTCCAAAAATTTTCAGGCCCTTTGCCTGGTGGATTTCCATGCCATCGATAATCATATTCAAATGCGTGTACTCCTTTCCCAGGAATAGTGTGTGCAATAATGATAGATGGAAGTGCGGAAGATTTTGCTTCTCCGAATGCTTGGTGTATGTGAGAAATATTATGTCCATCACACTCAATGACATGCCAATGAAATGATTCAAACTTTTGACGCAATGGTTCTATAGGCATTACATCATTTACAAATCCATCAATTTGAATATTATTTCTATCTATCACTACAATAAGATTTCTCATTGCTTCTTTTCCTGCATGCATAAGAGCTTCCCACACTTGTCCTTCATTTAACTCCCCGTCTCCCATAAAACAATAAAAATATTTTTGAGTATATGGATCATCCATTCGCTCAGCAAGAGCCATACCAAGTGCTTGAGAAAGCCCACTTCCTAATGGGCCTGAACTTGTTTCAATACCTGAGAGATATTCTCGATGTGGATGTCCTTGTAAGCGAGATTTAAATTTACGAAGTGAAAGAAGTTCTTCCACAGGAAAATATTCATTATGTGCCATAGTCGCATATAACACAGGGCAAATGTGTCCATTAGAGAGTATTACTCTGTCGCGCTTATTCCAATGAGGATCGTGTGGATTATGCACTAATACTTTGTGATATAGTGTTGCAAAAATATCTGCCATGCCGAGGGGGCCTGCAGTGTGCCCACTTCCCGCAGCAATAAGCATTTCTATAATTGAAATACGTATCGAAAGAGCGAAGGTTTCTATTTCTTTTATCTCAATGTCTGTCAAATGTTCCATACACCCTAGTATACCCCAACACCATAGTGGCAAAAAATAACATGTTTCTATTGTTGTAGTAAATGAGAAAATTCTTCTGTAAATTGTTTTACTAATTCATCGTCTATCGCAGAGAAAAACAATATTTCATTGTTGGTAATTTTACGCAAACGAATTCGGGCAGTTTCAATGTTTTCTCCTGACACTGTGTCAGTTTTGGTAAGTACTATAATCTCTTTTTTATTTTCTAATTCATGATGAGAGTTTTTTAGCTCTTTTCGAACTATCTTGTATGCATCCACAACATCATTTTCAAGAGAAATAAGATGTAATAGTTTTTTTGTTCGTGCAATATGCTTAAGAAATCTATATCCAAGTCCTTTCCCGACAGATGCTCCCTCAATAAGCCCCGGAAGATCTGCTAGAATATACCCATGAAATGAACCTAAATTTGGTTCAATGGTGGTGAATGGATACTCTCCGATGCGTGCATGGGCGTTGGTAAGAGTATTAAGCATTGTTGATTTCCCTGCATTTGGAAGCCCAATAATTCCTACATCAGCAATAAGTTGTAAATCAATTTTTAATGTGTATGCTTGGGGCCTACCACCTCTTGTAAATTCATACGGTGTGGTATTTCGTGAACTTTTAAAATGAGTATTCCCTAGCCCACCTTCTCCCCCAACAGCAACTAATATTTTTTCATTTTCAGAAACAAACTCAAATACTTCTCTTGTTTCCATATTTGTAACAATTGCACCAATTGGTACTTGCACCACAATATCATCTCCACTTTTTCCTTCTCTATTTCTGCCTTCACCAACATTTCCATTTTCTGCTGCAAATAATTGCAAGTGTTGATATTGCGCAAGAAGCCCAATGTTTCGAACTGCTTCCATATACACATCTCCTCCTTTTCCGCCATTGCCTCCATCTGGACCTCCTTTTGCTTCATACAGTGCTCTTCTCCAATGAACAATTCCATCCCCACCACTTCCTCCTTTCACTTGTATCAATCGTTCGTCTATAAACATAGTATTAAATTAAAATACGAACAAGGGTAAACAACACCCCAACCCCTAGCGCCCATGCTGAATGCACAGTAAGAAAAAAAGAAGTGCTCCATAACGCATAGAGATAAATCCCTAACCCATACACGAGTATTGTAATACCAGAAAGTAATAAAGCACTACTGTCTTTTATAAATTTTTTAACAATAAAATCAAGCGGGATGTCAATAATAAAAAAAATAAAAAGCATCCACCCGAGGTATGCCCATACTCCAGAAATTGTTATCGGAGTAATGTCAATTACTTTTGTATAATAGAGGACTACTGAAATCGAAAGTATAGTAAGCCCTTTACGAACAATTGCTTCTTTTGACCCTTCGTGCCCTGTTGGTATATATAGTCGTTTCATATTACTTAAGCATATTCTGTACTATTTTATAAAAAATACCTATAGCTGGAATTACTATCCAAGAATACAATATTGGAAACCCTAAAAATGTTATTACAGCGTAGACCGATACAATGTCTATTATCAAAAAAAGAAAGCCAAATGTAATAATATTTATCACTACAGTAATGCTTTTAATGATTCCAAGAACAAATGCATCTAATAGTACCAACAACAAGCCCGCTGGAATGATATGTTTTAATGCAATTGCCATATCAGAAAATTGAAAAAACCCCAATCGGTACACAATGAAGAGAGCGATACTGTACAATGCAAATCTTAACAAAAAAGCAATCATACTTAATGGTAGCACGCAATAAGAACATTTACTTTTGTCCCCCCGTAAGAGAAATAGGGATTGCTTTGATATGTTCTTTGCTCACAATATCTACTTGTTCCCAAAATCCTTTGAACAATCTTGACCCTTCATGTTTATATTCTGTTAGAGGATCTCGTTGACCATACGCGCGTAAGTTCACACTTTCTCGTGCTATTTCCATATACTCCAAGTGTCCAATCCAGCACACATCAATTGCACGTAACACTGCTTGTCGCACTGGTTCCCAAAGACCTGCACCACCTTTTTCTATTTTTTCATTCATAAGGATTACTGTTTCAGGTGAAAGTAATGTCATTGCAACAGAAGCAATACCCGTACCGTCGGTATACAACATATTTTTTCTTTTCTTATACACATCAGTTCTGTGCGCGTTTAGAACAGTATCGTATTCAAAATTATATCGACGCGCGTCAAAGTGGTGCCCTTCAATTCTTTTTTGGGCTGATTCAATTGCTTGTGAAATAATACTACTCTGAATTGCTTGGTCTTCTGGAAGACCAAGTGAACGAGCTAGATTTGCAATTTTATCTGTCGCAAAAATGCGTACCAATTCATCTTCGAGAGAAATAAAAAATTGTGTTTCTCCTGCATCTCCTTGTCTTCCTGCTCGCCCTCGCAATTGGTCATCTGATCTTCTAGTTTCGTTGCGCACAGTGCCTAATACAAATAACCCTCCAACATCAATAATTTTTTTACGAGCTTCATCATCTGCATCATGTCCTCCTAATTTTATATCCACTCCACGACCCGCTAAGTTTGTAGCGATGGTTACTTTTTTGTACGATCCAGCTTGCGCAATGATTGCTCCTTCTTGTTCGTGATTTTTTGCATTAAGAACAGTATGTTGAATACCTGCTTTATTAAAAATTGCTGAAATTTCTGTATTTGCTTCAATTGAGTTTGTACCAACAAGTACTGGAGTTCCTTTTGATTGTAATTCTTTTACTTTTGCAACAATGGCTACGTGTTTCGCTTTTTTTGATTGATAAATAATATCAACATGATCAATTCTTGTAATTGGTCTGTGTGTAGGAACAGAAAATACTTGCAATTTATACACCTTGTAAAACTCTTCCTGCGAACTGATCCCAGTTCCTGTCATACCTGCTAATTTTTCATACATTCTAAAATAATTTTGAAATGTGATGCTTGCATACGTTCGTGTTTCAGCTTGAATTGCTATACGCTCTTTTGCTTCAAGTGCTTGATGTAACCCCTCTCTCCACTGTCTTCCAGGTTGCAATCTTCCGGTAAATTCGTCTACTATTACTATTTTTCCATCGTGTACAACATATTGATTATCTTTTTTATACAGTGCATGAGCTTTTAATGCATTAGTTAAAAAATGGATATTTTTTTGATTTCCGTCTGAATAAAGATTTTGTACAGAAAGCGCTTTTTCTACTTTGGCAATTCCTGGTGGAAGGATGCTTACCGCTTTTAATTTTTCGTCAATTGAATAATCGACCCCTATTTCTAAACGAGATGCTATTTGATCAAATTCAATATATTTTTCTTTTGGGATATCAGAAGGAGATGAGATAATAAGTGGATTGCGGGCTTCATCAATAAGAATTGAGTCTACTTCGTCTATAATTGCATACACATGTCCTCGTTGTGATACTGACCCCTTATTGTATTCAATATTATCTCGCAAATAATCAAAAGCGTATTCATTGTTTGTGCCGTATGTAATATCAGCAGCGTACGCCTCTGCTCTACTGCAGGGGCGTAAAAATTCATATACTATTTTATAATCTCCCTCCGCATCTCTTTTTTCGTCAAGTTCGATGTGTGTTGGGTCATACAGGTATGATCCCCGTTGGTCATTAATAACTCCTACGGTTAATCCGAGAGCGCTGTATATCTGCCCCATCCACACAGCGTCTCTTCTCGCAAGATAATCATTAACAGTTACTATATGCACTCCTTTACCTGTTAATGCTTGTAAATACGCAGGAAGAGTGGCGACGAGAGTTTTTCCTTCCCCAGTTCGCATTTCGGCAATAGTATTTTGAAAAAGTGCGATTCCTCCTATTAATTGAACGTCATAATGGCGTTGCCCTAATGTACGGGTACTTACTTCTCTTACAAGAGCAAATGCTTCTGGAAGAAGCGCCTCCAAACTCTCCCCTTGCACAATGCGGTGTTTTAATTTTTCTGTGTATGTTTTTATATCATTATCAGATAAAGAAGCCATTGTATCTGCGAGGGCATTAATGCTTTTTACTATTGGTTGTATTTTTTTCAATAACCGGCTATGATATGAACCGAACAAACTTTCAAAAAGACTCATAATTTATAATAGCATTATTATATACAAAACAGCAAAAGCGCTCTCATATGAGAGCGCTTTTGCGTACTGTATTCAAAAAAACAATTAAACTAGTTTAATTATTTACGTTTTGAAGAAGATTTCTTTTTAGTAGCTTTTCTTTTTGTAGTTTTTTTTGTAGTCTTCTTCATAGCTTTTCTCTTTTTCATCATATGATTTTTGGAAAAAATTAATGTAAAGACCTAAGACAGTAGGTCTTACTTAATTATAAACTTGATTTGTGGATATATTATGCATTTCAGTGTTGTATGTGGATAACTTTTTTATACCATTAATAAAAAATATCAAAATTATTTTTATTTTCATTTTTTTCATCAACATTAGAATTATCATTATTCTTAATATTCTTTTTTTTAGTTTTTTGTAATTTTTCAGTTGAATGTTTTTTTCTACTAATGCTATACAACAGCGCACTCACAAGTACTAAAAGAGCTGTAAATAATATACCCCACAATATGATTGTACGCGAAGTAGGTTTTGTAAAATTGCGCTTTTTATCATCTGTTATTTGAGTTGTTTTTTGTGCATCAGTTAATTGTTCTGTAAATAGTATCGGCGTAGTAGTTAATGATACTATTGGTTTTTGTATCTTTGTTGATTCTCTGGCGCTAGACACAGGTTTTGATATTACACGAGAAGGAGGTATTTGGATAGACTTGAGAGATGCCATTTCATAATTTTTGTTACTCAATAATGAAATAGGAGTAATTAATGCAACTTCAGTATCTATCACAATACTTGCGCGAGCATCAATGTATGTGTGCGCTGGAAATATATATTCGTAATAATCTGAAAGGATTTTCCAGCCACTCATATTAATTTTTACTGTTGCGTTGTTTGTGATTTTCATTACCGTGGGAGAGATATTATTTAATGTAAATGATGGATCAACAACATGTACTTTTTGAGTATACACATCGGGCGTCCCTGCATCATTGCTGCCTGCCCGAGTAGCCGCAACTACATATTCTCCTGGATGCATATAGGTATGTGTTACTGCAAAACCTTTCGTAGTTTTTCCATCACCAAAATTCCATATTGCATATTCTGGATCTTCTCTATTCATTTGAGAGTATTTTCTTTTTAATAAAAACGGAACTTCGGTTCCCGCGAGGATAATAGATGGTATCGATTCTAATGCAAATGAAGGAGTATATATTATTCCACCACCGCCAGAAGAAATGGCTTGTGTATTTCCAGAAGAAACTGAAGTACTTTCAAATGTTTGTGTGTTCCATGTTGGCTCTGCTGATGTTATCACACCAGATGCTGAAATATGCAGTGAATGCCCATTTCCATTTGTTTGTGTCATGGGTGAATATGTAACAGTATGAAGTGTTTGTGTACCATTCATAAGAGAAACTGTAGTGCCAGTGTTTACAAGAGAAAATGTAGCATTAAAAACTATAGACACCTCTGATGTTTTAGGGAATGTTGATCCATTGTCTACAATATATGCAACTGCTTTTGGAGGGATGACTGTTCCACCTTTATAAGAGGTAAGAGATTTTAATGTGCCTAATGATAATTTATAGTCGCTTGTGATGGTTACAGGGGTTTCACTAGTATTTATAATTTCTATATATTCAGCCACTGCGTCTGTTCCTAAGGTATTTGGAGGGTCATACATAATCTCTGTAATACGTAAATCAGCGTGTGCGAAAGACACAAAAGAAAACCACACTGTAAACACATATAATATTTTAATATAATATGGTGTAGTTAACATACATTAGGTATCATTATTCGTTTTTTTGAAAGAAGTGTATAAAAGTACCCCAATGTAGAGTGTCGCTATAATTCCAACAATACATGCAATACTCACAATTAATACAAAAGCATCTGTGTCTTTATTTTGAATAATAAAATCTTGAATAGACTGATATGCATCTTCTGTCATACATTGTTATTATATATTATTCGATTTTATTTTTTTTAAATGTAATGTGTGCATCAATGAGTTGTTCTACAGTTGGCTGCGCAGGCGCATGCATAAGCACGTCTCGCCCTTCTCCAGTTTTTGCAAATGGAATTACCTCTCGAATGTTAGGTTCTCCTTGTAAAATCATAAGTAGCCGATCAAAGCCGAATGCGAAACCTCCATGCGGTGGAGTTCCTGATCCTAATGCTTGCAACATGTGTCCAAATTCTTTTTCAATGCGTTCGTCTGAGTACCCCATAATATGAAACACTGCCACAAGCATTTCTTTAGTGTGACTTCGAATACTTCCTCCTCCTATTTCGTATCCATTTAATACTAGGTCATATTGTGTAGCGATAATATCTTTTATATTTTTTGCCTGTAGTACATCTTCAATATGTTCAGTTACTGGAGCAGAAAATGGATTGTGTGTGAAAGTCCATTCTCCTTTATCTGTTTTTTCAAACATGGGAAACTTTATTACCCAACAAAATGCAAGTTCGTCTGGATTATTTTTATTAACCCGAATGTCTGGTTTGTCACTCTTATATTTCTCCATACATTCAGCGTATGTGTATCGAGGGATTGGAGATAGAGACACTTTTTTATTCGGGTAAAGAACTGAAACTAATTCAAGCACTAATGCTTCGTTGACGCGCATCACATCCTCTTCAGTAACAAAACTCATTTCCATATCAATTTGGGTAAACTCTGGTTGTCTGTCTCCACGAGTATCTTCATCTCTAAAACATCGAGCGATTTGAAAATATCGTGGCACACCAGATGCCATTAAAATTTGTTTGTATTGTTGTGGAGACTGAGGAAGCGCATATATGTTTCCCGGATGAAGGCGAGACGGCACAACAAAATCTCTACTCCCCTCCGGTGTTGGATTGGTAAGAATTGGAGTATCAATTTCCCAAAAATCATTTTTTGTATAGAATGCTCGTATACATTGCATCATCTCGTGTCTTTTTTTTAATGTGTTTTGCAAACGTGGACGACGTAAATCAAGGTATCTATGTTCGAGACGCACTTCTTCGTTTATTTCTTTTCCATCACTATCAATTTCAAATGCTGGTGTATGTGCTTGGTTAAGAACAACAATTTTTTCAATTTCTAATTCGAGGGTTCCATTGAGTATTTCTTTTTTTTGATTACGTTCAGGACGTGTATGCACTTTCCCAACAACTGCAAGCACCCATTCAGGACGAATTGTTTTTGCTATTTCTTGTGATTTTGATTCAGGAAGTACCACACCTTGTACAGATCCTGTGTGATCACGTATATCAACAAAGATAAGCTTTCCTTGATCTCTACGCACTGAAAGCCACCCACACACAGACACATTTTTATCAACATGCGATACAAGGTCTTTTATAAGCACTCTGTCTTTAAAATCAACATTACTTGGAGTCTCTACATTAGTCATACCATCTTATTGTACACATCGCACTGGTAATAGTACATTGCCTGCTGTATATCTATATCTTTAAGAGAAGATATAAAAGAATAAAACAACTCCCACCAAAAATACAACCATTGCTCCTTTTAGAATTATTTCTCTTCTGTGTTGAACTTTTTTTATAGGCACTTTTGCTGATTTTGATAATTCAGTATACAAACTGTAAAAATAATGCCCGCTATATGGGAGAAGAATTGCTTGGCTTAAAAATATTGCAAGTGTAGATGCGATAACACTTTCCCAAACAAAAGAAAACCCAGCAATATATTCTATAATAAACACAAATACTCCATTAAGAATAATTATTGCAGTAGTAAATAATACAAAACACCAAAACATATTCCACCATTTATTTGAAACAATAGACCAGCTGTGAGCTAATGCCTGAATGCCGTGTTTGTTGTCTTTTAATATTGCATATTCAGCAAACAATGTGTACATGAAAAGTATAAGACCAGGAATAAGAAACAAGAAAGAACTCCCGACAACAGCTAGCCATGTAAGTATAAAAACAAGAACCCACGCGAATCCAATTTCAGTTGCTCGACCGCTTGCTTTTTTAAAATTTGTTTTTGGATCTACGATAAATATTTTTGATACGAGTGTTGTAAATACAAAAAGAACAATATACAAAGCTACCAATGCAATTGACAAAATTTTCCCCACACCTGTTGAAAAAATACTCTGAAAGTTTCCAAAATATATAAATCCGAGTTCAGCAATAAGAGTTGCGCACGTCGGAATAAAAGCAAGAAGGAAAAATACAGAAGCATTGCTCTTGTATTTTTCGAATGCAACACTAAATAATGGAAATGGTTTGATAAACATATTATTTTCTTATAATTATATAACTATACCTAAGTATAGCATACGAAATATAGTTTTAATGCCATCTATGTATGAATCCATGGGGGTACCTATCCAACAGTTCCAATATATTGCTTAAATTCATTGTGTATATACACCGCTTCTCCATCTTTAAGGCATACCAATGGGTCTGATTTTGTCTTTCTAAAAGATTCAATACTTTCCATTTGGTTTTCCGTTGTGTGTGGGTGAATATGAAATGGAACCATGGCAAGCCCTTTGAGATCAACTAATCCAATAGTATTTTTGTCTTTTGGAATAATTTCTCCTGCACTCTCTATAGTTGGAGATAAAATAATTGCTCCCGCAGAAGATCCGACATACAACCCCCCTCGCTCAAAAAGACGGGTAAGATTACTTTTAATATTATATTGAGAGACATATTTCATAAGGGTAAATGTATTCCCCCCGCCAACAAAAACAACATCCACCTCTGGAATAGTTTCACCTTTTTCAATATCAATAAAACACGAAGCAATGCCCCACATATTAAATTGTGCATGCGTGTGTTGCATCCAGTGAGCTTTTTCTTTTTTAGGATGGGCGGTAGTAATAATGCAACTTCGTGTATAATTATTACTCCGACATAGTTCTTTAAAAAACGTTTCAACTTTTGTTCCTTGAAAACCAGCCGAACACAAAAGTGCGTGCACCATAATTACTTCTTCTTATTTTGAACAATATGATTAAGGTGTCTATTTTTTAATTGATAGGTCAAATATTTATTTTTAAACAAGAAATACGCACTAATGAGGAAGAGTAGTGAGTACGGAACGAGTGCAAAAGAAATGTGATCAAAAAATATTCCTCGTAAAAATAGTACAACAAAAATAATTATAAGTATGTAGTACGCACTTTTAATCCCACGAGAAAACGGAATCATTTGTTCATATTTACACACTTCGCATGTCACAATTCTAAATCCAGACAATCTTACTTTTGGTTTGGAGGTGATAGATGCCCCACATTGTATACACTGAATAGGTTCATTCATACTTATATATTTTTAGTATAGCACATTATATCTTGCCGATAAGTTTTGTTCCTGGTTTTAAAGTATCATCGCCCACATCCCATCCTGCAGGACATACATTTCCTGGATGACTTGCTACAAATTTTGCAGCTCGAACCTTACGCAAAAGCTCTTTTGCAGATCTTCCAATTGAATTATCATGTATTTCAATTGCTTTAATGATCCCATCTGGATCAATAAGGAATGTCCCTCTGTTACACATACCTTCTTCTTCGTTCCATACATTAAAATAATTAGTAAGAATATGTTTGTTATCTGCTGCCATTGGAAACTCTATAGTTTTAATTGTTTCAGAAGTGTCATGCCACATTTTATGTGCAAATGCCGTATCAGTTGAAGCAGAAAGAATTTCCACTCCTTCTTTTTTGAAATCTTTATAAAAATGTGCGAGCTCTCCTAATTCTGTAGGGCAGACGAAGGTAAAGTCTGCTGGATAAAAAAATACTACCAACCACTTCCCTTTATATTTTTTGGTAGAAACATCTTTAATATCTCCATCGTGAAAAACTTGAAAAGCCATCTCAGGCACTTTTGCGCCAACCATTGCCTTTTCAGAGTGATCGTGATTGTGGGGTGAGCAACAATTCATATATCCAATTATACTTGCTTTTGAACTATAGTCAAGAATTCTCTTCAGCACTTTTTGGAACAAGCGCTTTTAATTTTTTATATACTTCAAAATGAAGGTTTGTGTCATACATTGCATTGTGTTTTTTTTCTTCATCAAGTGGCACACCTAATTTTTTAGCAAGTGAAGAAAGTCCTGCAGATCCAACTAATAAAAATCCTAAACTGCTTAAATCAACCGTTCTGTACGATATGATACATGGATCGGATCGATATTTTCTCCACATATTTTCAAAAATAAGAAAATCAAAATATGCATTTGCCCCAATAAAATGAACTCGCTGCCCCTGCCCCC
Organism: Alphaproteobacteria bacterium; assembly: GCA_030054135.1. Lineage (GTDB taxonomy): Bacteria > Patescibacteriota > Minisyncoccia > Phycocordibacterales > JABAAK01 > JASGCN01. The sequence continues at coordinate 183,197 of JASGCN010000001.1, read as the reverse complement.
AACCGTAATGTTTTACAATTTTTTTGTGAAACTCATTCAAAAATCCTTCAACTTGAATACCGTGCGTGCGGGCTTGATCAAGAGGAATGCGATGAATGAGTGCTGACTCTTCGTCCCAATGTGAAAACTGTGTTTGATCGTAATTTATCAACCATTCACATCGTTCTATTTCATTTTGGTCGGCATCTAGAAAAATAGCTCCGCACGAAATCATTTGAGAATCATATAAATGAAGTCCGGACATTTCTCCATCAAATGCTACAAAAAATTGCTTTACGCCCTCTTGATTATTTGACATATTGAATCACTTCTCGTGCTTTTGCAACTGCATCTTGTGGACTAAGATTTTGAGTTTCTTCAGTGATTCTGTCTGTATATTCAATTCCCCCTTCATTAATACTCTTGGTTGAAACTATCATTCTATGTGGGATACCTATAATGTCTGCGTCTGCAAATTTTTCTCCTGCACGCACCGATCTGTCATCATAGAGAACATCAACTTTTTGATTAATGAGCAATTCGTACAAACTCTGCGCAACTTCTTTTCCTCCTTCAAGTTCAATAATATGCACCGTGTATGGGGAAACTGATTCTGGGAAACACATGTTTGAATCACTTGCATATAACTCAATTAATGTTCCAAGTATACGCGCAGGACCAATGCCGTATGATCCCATAAACACAGGAACACGTTCTCCTTGTTCGTTGGTATAGAAACATTCAAGAGCTTCAGAAAAACGCGTTCCTAATGTAAAGATGTTTCCAACTTCAGTTGCTTTTGCTTCTCGTAAATCAGATACATCAATACCTAATTTTTTAATAACTGCATCAGTGTAAACTTCTTTGTTGAGGGCGATATTTTTTTTATCAGAAATATAAATAACATCTTCCCCTGCATCGCATACTACTTGAAACTCATCACTAAACTCTGAAAATAATCCACCAGACGCATAGGTACGATACACCCTATCTTTAAAACCAATTCGTTCAAAAATACGCATATAGGCACTTGCAACTTTTTCGTAAAACACATTGTGCTCTTCTTTATTTTTTGCAAATGAATATAAATCTTTCATGATAAACTCTCGGGTTCGCATAATACCTGACTTTGCTCGTGCCTCGTTTCGAAATTTTGTTTGAAACTGATACAAAGAACATGGTAGATGTTGATATGAAGAAATGTGTGTTGCCATGAGTGATGTGATTGGCTCTTCATGAGTAAACCCTAATCCTAATTCGCTACCTCCTGTTTTTTTTTCTTTTTTCCTTGTGTCTTCGGATGCAACTTGTGGAGAATTAAGAGATGTTTTAAACCACACTTCATCAGTATCCCCTGACCATCGAGATGTTTTTTTCCAAATTTCTGGATTTTGTAATGCTGAAAGTAATACCTCTTGTGCCCCTAACATATTCATCTCCTCTCGAATAATATTTATTATTTTATTTAATGATCTAAGTCCTAATGGTAAAAATTCATACACTCCTGATGCATGTTTATTTAAAAAACCATTGCGAAGTAGTAGACGTGCATTTTTTGATTGTTCATCGGTTGGGGCTTCCTTTCTTGTATGTATTGGGATACTACTTTGTTTCATAGCTACAGTATAACCTCTTATGTGTGATACAAAAATATTATTTCTTTTTTAAAATAATAGATACTATTTCAGTCTGAGTACCGATTCGCTGTGGAGGCCCCCATGTTCCTGCACCAGAGGTTGTAATTGATGTGAAATAATTATCTTTTCCTTGTGGTTTAAATAGACCGTACCTGTATTCCCCATATCGCGATCGTACTGCATACATATACGGAAACATTTGTCCATTGTGGGTGTGCCCAAAAATTGAAAGAAATGCATTTTTATCCTCCTGAATTGTTTCTGCGTTGTCAGGGGTGTGTTTAATATATATTGTTGGTTTTATGGTTTGGCTTGAAACTTTTTTGATTGCCTTTTTTAATGCAGTGTACTGATCTTTTTTTGATGTTTGACGACTGTCAATATATTCAAGTCCTGCTAATTGTACTACACCCACATCTACTACTTCATCACTCAATAAAGTAATCTTTGATTTTTTAATAATAGATTCAAAATAAGGATTTTGCCACGCTTCGTGATTGCCATTCACATAATACGTTGGAGCCAGAGAAGTGATTCTATGGAGAAGTGGAAGAAAATCACTTTCTTTTATTTTTACCCCATCAAAAATATCCCCAATAAGAAAAATAAAATCTGGAGGGCTTTGCATTGCTTCAATTGTCTCTACCACTTTTGTAAATGATTTTTTACCTCGTATTGCTCCAATGTGCGTATCTGCAATTGCAATAACATGTACATCTTCAATGTCAAAATTTTCAAACGAATTAACTAACCCTTTGTTTTGTGTAATGTCATACATATACGATGTTATGCGAAGTTGAAATGAATGATACACCCCATATACATTAAGTAGAATCCAAACTAGTACAAGAGCAACCCCGAATGAACGATGAAGTTTTATTTTTTTATACCCACATACATTGAGTATTTTTGAGCCCACATAGAAAATAAATATCAAAGGAATAATATAAAAGAAAAAAATAAGCACTGCTCCGAACCATATAGACGCGTATGTGACATATCCATCTGTTATAGCTGTCGGTTCTATATTACGAAAAAATGCCATGGCAAAAAAGAAAAGAAGGGAATGAACTGTTATCACAACACCCAATAGATACTTATATTTTTTTTGTGGTTGAAAAACCCAAACAAAGAATCGAAATATCAAAAAATGGACAATAAAGATTATTATCTGCACTACAAAAATATAAATAAAGAATTGATTAACCACAATAATACTATAGCATTGCATCAAGATTTTTTATGTTTTTTGTGATATTATGGAGCTAATAGAGATATGAATGATGTTGAAAAAATTGTGATTGCAATATTGATAACCATTATTCTTGTGGGGACAGTTAATTTTTTTATATTCAAAAAATCTCTCATCTCTTTTAATATTAACCCTGGCGTTGGTATCCCTGCAAGTCCTCAAGCTCCAAAAGTAGTCATTGCGTCAGACCTAGTCAAAAAACAAATAATGTTTTCTTCTCAAGAAGTAGCTTTTCACAATGACATCACATCTTGTTACAGTATTATAAATAAAAAAGTGTATGATCTTACTTATTTTATCAATAAACACCCAGGAGGTAAACAAAAAATACTTGATATTTGCGGAAAAGACGGTTCAACTCTTTTTCAAAAACAGCACGGATTTAATAAAAAAATTACTGATCGATTGCTCCCAACTTTCTATGTTGGGGAGTTAGTGCAGTAAATTATTTGCTAAGCTCTTCTTTCAACAGCTCTTGAACTTTTTGTGGGTTAGCAGATCCCTTGCTTAATTTCATTACCGACCCTACTAAAAATTGAAGTGATGAAACTTTTCCTTTTTTATATTCATCCACAACTGTCCCATTGTCTATAATTACCTTTTGTACATGGGCTAACAATTCTCCCTCATTTGAAACTTGTATAAAGTTATTCTTTGCTGCAATGGTGAGAGGATCACCTCCTTCTTTTATAACAATAGCGAGCACTTCTTTAGCTCCCCGAGAAGAGAGAGTGCCTTTTTCAATGAGCTCGATAATTTTTCCGAGAGACTCTCCTGTAATAAAATTCCATAGTGTATCCCCCAGTGTTTCTGCATAACTAAGCACATCACTTGTGAGGTAGTTTGCTATTTTTATCGCGTGAGCATTATTTGTATATGTGAGAGCATTATCAAACACAATACTTGCCTGTGGAGAACGAACAATACTTTCCGCTTGAGTTGATTGTAACTTGTATTCTTCAATATATTTTTTTCTTTTCACATACGGAAGGATTGGCAATTCTTGTGCAAGAGATTCCCTTGTAAAGTTATACGTAGAAATAAAAAATGGTGGAATATCTGGTTCTTTCATATACCGGTATTCTGCGGCAGTTTCTTTTACCCGTTGAGATACTGTCTTTCCTGTTGCATCATTCCATCCACGAGTTTCTTGCACAACGGTGCCCCCACTTTCAAGAAGAGCTGTTTGTCTTTCTATTTCATAGGCAATGGCATCACGAACAACTTTAAATGAGTTAAGATTTTTTATTTCTACTTTTGTGCCACGTGTATCATTATTACTTACTGAAATATTTACTTCAACTCGCATTTCTCCCCATTCCATTCGTGCATTTGATACTTTGAGAGTTTTTAATAATAATTGTAATTCTTCTCCGAACGCTCCAGCATCTTCTGCGGAATGAATATCAGGATATGTTACCAGTTCCATAAGAGGTACGCCTGCACGATTAAAATCAACGAGAGAATGCTCCCCATCATGTGAAGACTTTGCTGTGTCTTCTTCTAAGTGCACGCGTGCAACTGCTACTCCATTTTTTCCAACACCACGCAATACACCATCCGCCACCAATGGAAATAAGTGCTGAGAGATTTGATACCCTTTTGGAATGTCTGGATAAAAATAATGTTTTCTGTCAAATTGTGTATAGCCATCATCCCCACCTAATTTTTTTGCTTCCAGTGCAACTCCTACAAGTAAAACTTTTTTCACTGCTTCTTTATTAAGTTCAGGCATTGCACCAGGGTACCCCAAACATACAGGACAAATAAGAGTGTTTGGTTGACTTTCATTTGGCGCGTTTTTGCATCCACAAAAAATTTTACTCTCAGTTGAAAGCTCTGCGTGAATTTCAAGCCCAATGGTGGGAATATATGCCATATTCATTATTGTACGCATTAATATGTATATTTTCTAGTTTATTGTAAAAAGCGATTGATTTATTTCTTTATATCTATAAGAGCCTGTTCTAATTCTTTTTTATTTTCCAATAGATCTCCTCTAAAAAGAGCAGACCCAACGGCAAATTGCCGTGCCCCCGCTTGATACAAGACCCCGATTGTTTTTGGAGACACTGCCCCATCAACACAAATATGTACTCGTGGAAGAGTTTTTTTAATTTTTTTAATCAATGCGATGCTATCTTCATGAAAAGGTTGTCTTTGGAACCCCACCCGCTCAATACCCATACATTGTATTGCATCGACACTTGCAAGAAGAGATAAATCTTTATCAAAAGTATCTCCTGCGGTGAGCGCAATTGAAACTTCTTTTTTTGCTCGTTTAACATCATCAATACATCTTGCCAAATTAAGTGTACTTCGATAGTGAATGATAATTCTTTTTGCACGAGTTGAAAGCCACGCAGATAATGTTCGTTCAGGATCGCGTACCATTAAATCAACTTCAAAATCAACAGGGAGAGTTTGTGTGTGCTCTCGTGCTCTGTGAATTTCTGCTAATTTATTGTACGGCCATGTAATACTCGGTGCGTATTTACCATCTATCACATCAACTTGTACATAATTATACTGTCCTTGCATTTCTGTAATGCGTTGCACAATTTCTGGAAATGTTGATTCAAGAATTGCTGGTACAATTTGTGGAATCATAATACAATATCTATTTTTTTAATTCTACGAATATGTCTCTCTTCCCCAGTAAAAGATGTTTGTAAAAATATATCCACCGCCCGACATGCATCTTTTTCTGAAACAAATCGTGCACCGATACTCAATACATTGGCATCGTTGTGTTCTCGTCCTAATATGATAAGTTGTTCATTGGGAGTGTTGTATACCATTGCGCGTGCAAGAGGAATACGATTTGCAACAATTGCTTCTCCTTGCCCTGATCCACCAAAAATAATTGCTTTGGTGTTTGGTTTTTCTACCATGTCTCGTATGCATGGATAAATCATATCCGGATAATCATCTTGTTCATTATATGTATCAGCACCATAATCAATAACAGTGAACCCTTGATTTTCTAAATATTCTTTTACTTTTTCTTTATGAGTAAACCCAGCATGATCACTAGCAAGATAAACAATATTCATATTCTTCTAGTATAAAACACATTTACGAGAATTAAAAAAATCTATACACTATGCAGCAAGCACCTGCTCAACGAGAGATCGTGTGTAGCCCATTTCATTATCATACCAGCACATTATTTTTACCAAGTTTTCATCCACCACTCTTGTGAGAGCCAAATCAGCAATACTCACATATTCAAGCCCGATAATGTCTGAAGACACAAGATTTTCATTAGTAACTGAAAACAGTGGTAGAAAAGAAGCCCCTTTTGTAAGGATGGCATTAACTTCCTCTACTGATGTTGGTCTTTTTGATATGAATGTAATATCAGCAATTGATCCTGCAGAAACTGGCACTCGTAAAGAAATGCCATCAAATTTATCTTTTAAATTTGGCATTACTTTTGTAAGAGCTGTTGCAGCCCCAGTGGATGATGGAACTATATTTTGAGCCCCTGATCTTCCCTCTCGAAGATCTTTTTTCTTCGTTGCCCCATCAACAATAAGTTGAGTTGCTGTGTATGCATGTGTTGTCGAGAGCACTGCTTTTTCAATGCCGAGTGCGTCATCAAGAAGCTTCATAGGAATTGCTACAGCGTTTGTTGTACAAGACGCGTTTGAAATAATTTGTGCATGTGCATGTGCAGACGGAATGCCCATGAGAGAAGTGCCACTAGTAAGAGATACATGTTCAAATTCATTTTTTACTGGAGCGCTGATGATTACTTTTTTTGCTCCCGCAGTAATGTGCGCATGTGCTTTTTCGTATTCAGTAAATAACCCCGTTGCTTCTATTACTACATCAATACCTAAATCTTTCCATGGAAGAAGTTGTGGTTCTTTTTTTTGTAACCACAGTATTGAAGACCCAGCGATTGTGATATCTGACATAGAATAATCAACTTTTTTTTCAAACGAACCGTGTACTGTATCGTGTGTGAGTAAATACGCTGCAGTTTCTGTATCCATCAAATCATTTATTGCAACAATTTCAATTGTATCTGTGTAACGAGAAGCAATGCGAACAAATGCTCGCCCGATACGGCCGAAACCATTAATCGCCACTCTTTTTTTATTCATACTACTATCAGTATACCAAAACAATACTCACGTTGCTATATTTTTGGAGCGAGTGTACTCAATCCCCTCAAAGATGAATGCACTGGATATGGAGATTTTTGATCTGTTGCGATTAATTGAGAGACCGATTGCGCTCTAGGTGTATAGTTTTCAACAGAGATTTGTGCAGGAGAAGTTGAAACACTTTTTTCTATAGATTTTTTAGCAAATAAACTTGGTGTATTTGAAAAAACAAATGGCTCAGTTTTCTCTTCCTCAACGAGAGATATCATCTCTTCTGCATTTTCAACCTCTATTTCTTCTGATTTATTTGATATAACCACATACATACCAATAACAACTAACAATAGTGTCAACCACATAATCCATATATATAGATTTTTCATAATAATAATAAAAGTATACTATAGTTTAAGATTTAAAAAAAAGAGATGCCATCCCACCAAAAACAAAGCTCCAAAATACTCCAACCCAAAGCACTGCAAGCCAAAAAATATATGTGAATCGAATAGATTCAGTAAAAAATCCTATATTATCTGCTACCCCAAGAGATGTGAGTAATATCATAGGAGGAAAAGCTAATATTCCAAATAGAGATGGACCCGAAAGAAACGACAATGCTCCTAATATAAATCCAACTATAGCAGAATAAATAATAGCTCTATTCATATACACAATATACCATACATAATATCATGACAAATTATTGACACTGTGCTATAGTATACGCATGACATTTTTACAATTTCTTTCATACGGTCAAGTATTACTTGCTATACTTCTTGTTATTTTTATTCTTTTACAACAAAGTGATTCAAGTGTTGGATCAGCGTTCGGAGGACAATCAATGAATGAATCGAGTGAACGTTCAAGACGAGGGCCAGAGAAAGTATCTTTCATTGTAACAATTATTATTGCAGTTCTTTTTGTTGTATCAGTACTTGGTACATTAAGTACAGAAGTAATACAAAAAAAATTCAATTCCAATGAAGTAAGTAACGCCATTACTATTACTGATGACAAAGGAAACCCAGTAAATGCAACAGTAACAACAGTACCATCTTCTGCTTCTAAAAAATAGAGTTGCGTATTGAAAAAACATACATACTTATGTGGAAATATATTACACACATACAAGATGCAATCGCGCGACGTACGCTCCGAATTATTGATGATGCACGATTTATTCCACATGCTGATAAAAAAATATTTTTTGTGTTTACTTTTTTTGTTCTTATTCTTGTTGCATCAATATTGGGTAAATTAAATTCCCTTATCATACACGAGCAACCTGTTATAAGCACAGAATCTTTAAAAGAAGGAATTCTTCACGCCCCTATATACTATCACCCATGGTATGCCTCTACCCAATCAGAAAAAGATATCTCTGTTCTTCTTCATAGAGGTCTTGTTGACCGAGTTGGTAGCACTCAAACACGCGATGTGTTAGGAAACTGTGTTCAGAAAAAAATAGAAGCAGTGTGCACACTTAACCCAAAAGCTTTTTTTCATGATGGAACCCCTGTTACCACAGAAGATGTTATCTTTTCATACAATGCTGTTCTCCAAACCCCACTTAAAGATACATACAAAAATATTACTGTAGAAAAAATAGGAGATGGGGGTGTCCGTATTATAAATACTAACAAAGATCCTCTTTTTGCAAGAGTACTAACGCTTCCCATTCTTCCGGAATATGTCTGGAAAAAAGTCCCCGTTGAAAATTGGAGTCGATATCGTGGGCCAGGAGCTTTTATTGGAACAGGACCATATACATACCAACAAGCACATCTTAATTTAGATGGCAAAATTGAATATATCACTCTTACTGCATACAATGCATATGTATTGCAACGCCCTTTTATCAAAACAATTGTTCTTTATTTTTATGACACTGCTGAAGAAATAATTAGTGCACATAAAAAAGGTGTCATCGATTCTTTTTATTCATTTAATCCAACTGATACAAACGCACTTGAAAAAATCAATGATAGTGAAGTGACATCATTTCTCAGCACAAGAGTATTTGGTATATTCTTTCTTGCTCAAAGCAGATACAGTACTGAAGCATACTCTCTCATTCGATCTGTACTTTCATCTCTCATTGACCGAGAAGAAATAATAAACAATGTATTTGTTTCACATGCAAAAAAAGTTTTTGGGCCAATTGCAGAAGATACAACACCAATTACTGAATCAATTGCAGTTGAAAATGTTCTCACTAGTTTAGATAAAGTCGGTTGGAAAGTTGACCCATTACTTCAAGTACGAAAAAAAGGATCTCGCGTACTCGCACTTAATATGGTTATCCTCAACACACCAGATATGCGTCACATTGGAGAAATACTAAAAGAACAACTTGCAAAACATAACATTACATTAACTATTGACGCCACTGATATAGAATACTTTTCTCAAATTATAGAAACAAAAAAATACGACCTTGCACTCATTGGGTATAACGCACCAACACCAAATCATTTTTATAATCTTATCAAAAAAAATAACTCTAACAAATCTTTTATTAGTACATTGTCCAACACTCGTGAAGAAATAACATTACCCGGGCCCGATCTTGCCAACTATCCATCTTCTATATTTACAGAATTAGAACAATTAAATTCACTTTCTCTTGACAATAATCAACAAAACGTGATATATAATAGTATCAAGGGTAAGATAGCTCGGGGAGTTCCTGCTGTGTTTCTTTATTCTCCAAACTTTTTGTATCTCACAACACCAAAGATACAGCAAGCTCTCAAGAGAAGTGAACAAGCACACTCAGCTCTTTCAAGAAGAATTATCGAACCGCACGATAGATTTGTATTTATCGCAGATTGGTACACTGCAATAGAACGAGTTTGGACAATATTTAAAAATTAATTACACATATTTATCTCTATGAATACAGAGTCACAAGAACACAATCACCGAGCACACGAAACACGCGAACTAATTTCTGTCCCCCTCGGATTACGTCCAAAACCTTTACGAAAACAAAAGCACTCAGTGGGTATTGGAGAGCGTGCACTTAATTCAAGTGAAAATCAAGAAGAAAGCTCATTACGAATCCCCGCCCCTGAAAAAGGCACTGTCCGTATCATTGCACTTGATGGAGTTGAACGAGTTGGTAAAAATATGCACGCAATGGAATATGATGGGGAAATTATTATTTTTGATGCAGGATTTAGTTTCAAGGATCCAACGCTTCCTGGTGTCGATTGTACGGTACCTAATGTAAAATATCTTGCTGATAGAAAACACATGATCAAAGCTATTCTTATTAGTCACGGACATTTAGATCACATCGGGGCAATCCCCTATATTATGGATGACTTAGGACACCCTCCTATTTATTCTCGTCGCCTTACTATCGCTCTCATCAAACACCGCCAACAAGAATTTACTCATATGCGCCCTCTTGATTTGCGTGAAATCGAAACAAATCAAGTGATTACTGTTGGGAATTTCACTATAAAGTTTTTTGCGGTAACTCATACCATTCCAGATGCAATGGGAATTTTAGTTCAAACTCCATACGGGCATGTTGCCTACACTGGAGATCTTAAACTCTCACACGAAAATGAAGTAGTTGATAATGAAGAATTTGAAACTTTTGCTATATTTGAAAAAGAAAAAATACTTGTTACTATTGCTGATTCTACCAATGCTGAAAACCCTGGATTTTCTAAATCAGAAAAAACTGTGGTGAATAACATTATTGACATTGTTAAAAAATCAACAGGAAGGCTTATTATTTCATCATTTAGTTCACAAATTGATAGAAATATACAAATTATAGAAGGAATTATTGCAGCAGGAAAAAAAGTAGTCATCGAAGGAAGAAGCATGCTTACTAATTTAAGTATTGCGTATGAATTAGGTATATTCAAAGTTGATCCTCAAGCGCTCATACCAGTTGCAAAATGTGGGGAATATCCAAAAGAAAAACTTGTTATTTTGGCAACTGGTTCACAAGGAGAAGAATATGCGGCCCTTGACCGAATGTCAAAAGGTACTCATAAACAAATTGTGATAGATGACAATGACACCGTCATTTTTTCATCATCTACGATACCTGGAAATGAAACAGCGATACAAAACGTTAAAGATCAGCTTTCTCGTCTTGGAGCGGCGATTGTCACCTACCAAACAAGTGATGTGCATAGTTCAGGACATGCAAATAAAGAAGAACTGCGCTGGATCCACAATCACATGAAACCAAAATTTTTTATCCCCGTTCATGGTTTTCACTACATGCTTACTGCACACGCACGCATCTTACGGGATATAGGTATGCCTAAAGAAAATATAATTATTCCTAACGCTGGTAGTATTATTGATTTTGTCGACAATGGTAAACGAGCAATCCTTCAAAAATATACTGCTCCGAACAATCCTATTGTAGTTGATGGAAACGCCATAGGGAGTGTACAAGAAGTGGTATTGCGAGATAGAAAATCTCTTGGCGAACAAGGAATCTTTGTGTGTATTATTATGATCAATCAAAGAACTAATAAACTTAGAAAATCCCCTGATATTATTTCTCGTGGATTCATTTATATGCGTGAATCACAAGATCTTGTAAATAAAGCACGTATTATGATTAAGAATACAGTCGAAGAAGCAATTGACGGAGAAACATTTATCAATGTTGAAGATTTAAAAAAATACATCACTAAACGGATAGAAAGCTTCCTTATTTCAGAAACTCATAAAGAGCCAATTGTAGTTCCTGTTATTTTCATCTCATAAGATTGTATGAACAAAATAAGAATATTCATTGAGTACATCACTGCAATACTTTTTTTTGTTTTATCGGCACATCTTGCTGGTAAAGCTCTTACGGAGATACTTGGTGAGACTCATGAAGATATCTTCCATGCGGAAGAAATAGTTTCTCTTATTGAAATGCTTCATGTACACGAAATACTGTGGGGGGGAATCCCAGCACTTCTTTTTGTATATCTGTGGAATAAAACTTTTCTTTCTCGATTTATACCTTGCAGACATGAACATGAAAAACATATGACACACGAAGGAATACTTTTTCATTTTTTGGCAATTATATTTTTTCTTACTCACCTATTCCCAGAAGCTGCCGTTAGGGTTGAATTATTGGAAAACGTAACCCATAATGCATTTTCATATACTGTATTTTTTGCTTTCGCTATACATTTTATACTTGATGTAGTTATCGCGTACGGTCTTATTCGTTCAATACACAGTCGTGTGTATGCAATTATTGCTGGACTTTTTATATTGATTGTATGGATATATGCAAATACAAATCCTTTTACTAATGTACATATCCCACTATTAGAGAATTATTCAGAAATGTGGTATTTGCTTGGATCATTCTTTATTGCTATGTTTATACATATACACATTTCAAAAAATAATAGACCCCTATAAGCAGCTACACTATAAAACCACCTTTTTTCTTTTTAATCATACCATTTCTTTCTAAATCAAGAAGTGCTTGTAATAGTTTTTTGTGCTGTATCTTTTTCTGTAAAATGGTGTACGACACTGGTTCATGAGCTGATGTGATATAAGCTATAATTTTCCCTCGCGCTTCCCTCACTGAGCCTACAAATGTAGAAGCCTTCTTATACGAGGGATTGGTTGTGTTGTAAGAAAGATGTTGTTTTTTTAATTGCGCACCGTGATCCATAATTTTTGAATAAAACTGATAGGCAGTAATTTTTTTCTTTTTAACAAGAGAGATTATTTTTTGAAGTGTTGTAATAAGAATCGCATCGGATACAGATTTTTTATTCTTAAAACAATAATGCACCAATACTGTACGAATATTTGTTTCGATGCAGACATCCCACATATTGTACGCAAATATACGAATGGCGTGCGCTGTGTAGGACCCAACCCCTTGCAATGCACATAAATCAGAATATTCTTTTGGCAATGTGTATGTGGGTTTTGATTCTTTTGCATTATGTAGTAAAAATAGTGCCCGTCGATTGTACCCCAATCCCTGCCACAAAAATAATACATTTTTTCTACTTGCTTTTGATAACGACTTAAGGGTTGGATATTTTTTTATAAAAGATGTGAAGTACGGCACCGCTCGATTGGTTTGCGTTTGTTGCAACATGCACTCAGCGATATACACTCGGTAGGCGTTTCTTTTCACACGCCATGGGAATTTTCTCAATGGAGTGTTTAATACATTTTTAATAAGAAGAGAGTGCTTGTTCATAGTATATGATAACAAAAATAAGGTCAATCAAAAAATATACAAAAGTGTGTATACTTTTTGATTGACCCTATTGTAAAGATATTTTATCTTATTGAGAACTTCTTTGAAGTTCTTTGTGCCCACTATTATTGGAGCGGTGAATATTTTATTCACATATACCCTCGAGGTATGATTCAATTATACCCATACATGTGTTGTAATTAAAAATAAAATTACAAAATATGTGGATAACATATTATGAAGGCCAATATCCCTTTGCTTTTGGATATATCTTAAGCAGTGGATCTTTCTCAATAATTGCCTTTTTACCTCTTGGATTGCCATATTCTCTACCATAATAAGACACTTTAAAACCAAACGTACCCCATTCTTTTTTTGGAACAATTGCCATTAAATCTCTTTCAATGCGTAGAGCATCTTTATACTCCGTAAGATCAAATCTGCGTGCAAAACGAATCATGTGTGTATCAGTAACAATTCCATCGGTAATTCCATATAAGTTATACAAAAGTACATTAGCAGATTTTCTCGCAAGTCCAGGAATTGTGAGAAGTTCTTTCATGGTGTTAGGAATCACTCCATTGTATGAATCCTGCAACATGATAGCCCCTTGTTTGATATACCTTGCTTTGTTTCTAAAAAAAAGAACATGTGAAACATCTTTTTGTAACTCAGCAATTGGCGCTTTTGCAAATGCATCGAGAGTTTTATATTTTTTAAATAGTAATGGAGTTATTTCATTTACTTTTTTATCAGTAGATTGAGCAGAAAGAACCACTGCCACAAACAATTCAAAAGGTTTTTGGTATGTAAGTGGAAGAGTTGCGTTTCTATAATGTTTACGAAGAATGGGAAGAAGTTTAGAAAATCTTTTTTTGCGTAAAGCTATAGATTGAGTCATGTTGCCGGACTTGGATTCGAACCAAGATACTCGCCTCCAAAGGGCGATGTCCTACCATTAGACGATCCGGCATTGTATCTATAGGATACAATACTACCACAACTTCAGCAATTTACGATTTGAGGTAGCGCCGAGTAGACGCCCAACTTGATACTGCACCAATGCAAACCCCCAACACAATTAACACTACCATAATAACTAAAAAGTTTGATATGTAATATGCTGAAAACGATTCATTACCAAAAAATCTACCCACAACAGGTGCAAGCCATACAGATATTGGATACAAAAAGATAAGTGCCGCGATTGAACTCACTGCCCCATAGATTCCACCACTTACCACAAACGGAGCTTCGATATAGAAATTTTCTGCCCCAATAAGATTCATCACTGAAATTTCATCTCTACTCAAGTAAATAATAAGACGAATAATGTTAAACACAATAATACATGAAATAAGAATAAGAAGAGCAACCACTAATTTTGCAAAAATGCTAGTAGTGCTAATAGCGGAGGTAAGGCGATTTATTACTTCTTTATTTTGATAGTAATCTATTTTATCAATAATGGTAGTTTTATTTGCTGAGGTGATATCTTCATTATTTAGAAATTGAGCTATTTCTTCATAATCTTTAGTATCTTTTGCTTTGATAGAAAAACGGGCTGAAAAAGGATTGTCAGGGAGAATTTCTAATCCACGGATTGAATCTAGATCATCCGAATGTCTTTTTTGAAAGTCAGCCAATGCTTGATTTTGTGAGATGTATTCAACTTCTTTTACCACCGACAATCCTTCTAATTTTTTCTTTAATTCAAGTATTTGGGTTTCCGGAGTTTTCTTAACAAAATATACAGTGGTGTCTACTTTTGTTTGTAATGTGTCTACCACATCTTGTGCCATATTTCCCAATAAGAATGAAAATCCAACAATAAAAAGAGTTACCGTCATAACAAGCACCACAGAAAATGAAACAAATGGAGCGCGCACGATGTTTGAAATACTTGTTTGCAGTATTCTTCGCAAAAGAAGTGAGAAAGATTTCATAATTTTATTATAGGATATATTTTCCTTTTGCGTCATCCATCACCATTTGACCACTATTCATGGTGATAACTCTTCCCCCGATACTTTCCACCACTTCTCTATCGTGAGTTGCAAGTATGATGGTGGTGCCAAGTTTATTGATTTGTTTAAGTATATTGATAACTTCATAGGTGTTAAGTGGATCAAGATTTCCTGTTGGTTCGTCCGCAAGAAGAAGTTCTGGTTGATTCACAATCGCACGAGCAATCGCCACTCTTTGTTTTTCTCCACCTGAAAGTTGGTGAGGGAATGACCACATTTTCTTTTTCAAATCTACCAATCCTAACACATACGGTACATCTGAATAAATATGCTCGTCATCGAACCCGAGCACTTCCATGGCAAACGCAATGTTTTCATATACTGTTTTTGAATTAAGTAAACGAAAATCTTGAAATACTACTCCTGTTCGTCTGCGGTGAGTTAGCAGTTCCTCTGAAGCCATAACATGTAATGGTTTTTCATCACGGTATATGATTCCTTCATCTGGAGATTCTTCTCCCAAAATGATTTTAAATAGTGTACTTTTTCCTGACCCAGAGTGTCCCACAAGAGTTACAAAAGACCCATTTGGAATGTTTGTGGTAACTCCATCTAAAGCAATGTTTTTTTCATAAAACTTACTAACCCCCTCAAAGCGTATTGATGACATATATTCACACTATACCACATGCCGATTTATTGAGCTACTGAGATTGTAATGATTGTATACAATCATCTATATTTCCATCAAGAAAATTCTCTGCATTATGTGTTTCATACTTACTCCGTGTATCTTTCACCAATTGATATGGATGAAGTATATAATTTCGTATTTGACTTCCCCATTCAATTTTTTTACCACTAGTAGTTGAAAGTTCACTTACTTTTTGCTTATGTTCTTTTTCCATTTGTGCATATAATTTACCACGCAAAATAGCGAGTGCTCGCTCTTTGTTTTGTGCTTGAGACCTTTCACTTTCTACGCGAACAGAAATTCCAGTATGTATGTGTGTTAATTGAACTGCTGTTTCTCGTTTATTAACGTTTTGTCCTCCTGGCCCTCCGCTATTGGTAAATTGCATATTATAATCTGCTTCAGTGAGTTGAATATTCCCCATAGGAGACAACTGCGGAACTACATCAACAAGGGCGAATGATGTTTGTCTAAGACCTTTTGCATTAAATGGAGAATTGCGAACTAAACGATGCACACCTGATTCGTGCATAAGATTGTTATACGCATCTTTATGAGTGATGGTAATAGAAATATGTCTATATCCTTTGTGTTCGTTTTGTGCAATGTCATGAATTTCGTAGAGCCATTTTTTTTTCTCAATATATTTTCGATACATATCATAGAGCATCGAAGCCCAATCTTCCGCGTCCACTCCTCCTGCTCCTGCAATAATAGATAATTCAACTGCAGAGATCGTCTGCGCAGATTCAGGATTTTTAAGTGATTGATATTCATTCACGATACGTTTTGCTTCTTCACTATTTTCCCAAAATAATGGAGAAGCCATTAATGATTCCAATTCTTTTAATCTGTCATCTGACATATATATTGTGACGGAGCTTGGATTTGAACCAAGGACCTCCAGGTTATGAGCCTGGCGAGCTACCTGACTGCTCTACTCCGTCATATCTAGTGTACTCTTTTTTTATTTTTTTTGATAGTTTTTTGATATACCACTGTAATAAATAAATAATATGGTGGTATTAAAAAAATTATTGTATGATACAATTATTGTCGGCGTAGCTCAGGTAGTTAGAGCATAGCATTCATAACGCTAAGGTCGGTGGTGCAAGTCCACCCGTCGACACAAATAATAAAACGGTACTTCAAGTGTTATTTTTTAGAATCAATAAGCCCAAAATAAAACAAAAGTTCTTTTAGATTTTTTGTGTGTGTTAAAATTTCTTCAAAACGAACTGGTTCTGATACCTCTGAATGACGCAATACATTGGTGTATGCAAGTATTGCCTTAATATCTTCATGTCGGTATAACTTTTTCTTTTCTTTTTCTGCAATTAAAACCATCTCTTCAAGTACATCCCCCTCGTATTCCGCGAGTAAAATGAGAGTTTTTTCAAGAATAAGTTGTAAAGAAAGAAGACCTCGCGTTGCCACAGCCACATCAAGTGGGGTGAGTGCATCTTTAAATGCAATAACTGATTCAGATCGCAGTGTGTCGTATAGCACTTTATTTCGCACAAGACGAATTCTTCTTTGTATCCGTTCGGTGTGTTTTTTGTATGTAATTTTTAATTCATCACGTTCAATAATAACTTTATACATAAACAATAGAATTAAAGGAATGAATAAAAATACCAATATATATGTCCAATATACAAATATTCGTGCGTAATTAGTAATCACATGTGTATCAATGAGATACACCTGACCCTCAAGGCTCACTCGTTTAATGTTTGGCGGTGTGTAGAAATATCCATACGTACGAATAATATCCTGATCAAAAAATGCGCGAATATCTTCAAGAGATTTTACCCCACTTGGTTTTTCTTTTTCAAAAAATCTCACCCATGCTTCTTTTCCGTTCGGATGCACAAATAGCACTACCCCACAGACATTTGGCGAGACAAACATTGTTCCAAATTTTCCTTTATCAATTGGTATTGCGCGACTTGAAACAACAATTGCACCAGATTGCAATGCAACATCTTCCGGAGAGTGCGGGCGTGTTTGACTACACGTTCCCATAAAACTTGATATGACAGTTGCGCTAATAAACACTGCCATGAATAAAAATACTGCGAATGTAGGAGGTGTTTCGTATTGTTCTATCCAACTTTCAATGAATGATGGCGTTGGCGTCTCCACCTTCGCAGGTTTATCTGATTTTTCTTTTTTTTCATCTGCCATACTCTATTATGCTCTTATTTTTTCTACCACTTCTGCAATTGTTTTAAGTATTGTGTTACTATCAGCACGATTTGGGCTTGTCATTATTTGTATACCTACTGGAAGATTGTTGATTGAACCCATAGGGACTGATATTGCTGCAGACCCTAGTAAATTTGCTTGTACGGTAAGTTTGTCTTCATTGTATACTTCAATAAGATTTCGAGTAAGCCCTATTTTAAAAGCAACATCACATGTTGTGGGGCATATCAATGCATCGTATGATTCTGTTAAAAGATTTACTTCATCTATAAATGAAGACCGTAATGCGTCTGCCTTTCCATAGTACGCATCGTAGTGCCCCGCTGATAACACATACGTACCTAATACAATTCTTTTTTTAACCTCATGCCCAAGTCCTACTTTTCTGCTTTCAAGATAATCACTCCATAATCCGCCCTCACCTTCTTTGCGTACTCCAAAGCGCATTCCGTCCATTCGTGCTAAATTGGAAGAAGCTTCTGCGGGTTGAATAATATAATACATTGCAAGTCCATGTGTAAAAAGCGAAATATCTATTTCATCAATATAATACCCTTCTTTTTTTAATTTTTCTTTTGTTGCTGAATATTGATCCCATACTTCAGGAGATACCAATTCTTTGATGTTTTTTGGTTCTAATAATTTTTTCCCCATTACTGCACTTTTTTTTGCTCTTGCATTTTTTGTTGTCATATCAAAACTATCTTCTCCTGAAATTACTTCCATTACAATAAACGCATCTTCCACAGTTTTTGTGCATGGGCCAATCACATCCAACGAAGAGCCGAGTGCAATGAGTCCATATCGAGAAACTGTTCCATATGCTGGTTTTAATCCAACAACACCACAGTATGATGCAGGTTGTCGTATTGAACCACCCGTATCACTTCCTAAGGCAAATGGCACAGCTCCTATTGCAACCGCAGCTGCAGACCCACCTGACGACCCACCTGCCACTCTTGTTGTGTCAGCTGGATTTTTTGTTGGCCCAAAAATTGAATTTTCAGTTCCCGACCCCATAGCAAACTCATCACAATTTAATCTTCCAATGCAAAGTGCATGTTGTTTTTTTATTTTTACCACAACGGTTGCATCATACGAAGCTATATATGTTGCAAGAATTTTTGACGAGGCGGTTATGTGTTTCCCTTTGTATGAAATATTATCTTTAATTGCATATGGAATGCCTGTAAGAATAAATGATTTTTTTTGATCAATTAATTGTTGTGCTTGTGCTATTTCATCTTCATTCACATCCCACACTTCAATAAATGCATTAATTGATTTGTTTTTCTCTTCTATAATCTCTTTTGCCCATTGTACTAATTGTTTTACTGACACTGTTCCCCCATCGAGTGCCTTGCGCATATCTACAATATTTGCTTTTTGATACCACTCACGATTCATACTATTTTGTAATAATTTTTTTAACCTGAAGATATGATTCTTTAACATCAGGAGCGGAAATTAAAAAATCTTTTGAATATTGCCCTTCTTGTATATGAACAACATCGTCACGCAATACAGGCAAACCAACTGTGTTTTTTAGCCCGGGTTGTATTGAAATGTTTTGAATGCTTTTAACAAAATCTAATACTGTGCCAACATCTTTAACAATATTTAGTTTCTCTTCTGAGGTACATGAGATTAAAGAAAGTTCTATTGCTCGATCTAGAGATACTTCACTCTTTGTTTGTTCTAAAGAAGACATACTGAAAGCATATCATGAGGCAAGCCATTTCTCCAGTTTTTTTTCATCAACTACAGTAACTGATAATTTGTGTGCTTCTTTTAATTTTGAACCTGCTGCAACACCAGCCAAAAGGTAGTCTGTATTTTTTGATACTGAACCAGAAATACGAGCGCCTAAAGACTTTAATCTATTTTTTATTTCATCTCGTCCATAGTTAGAAAAAGTTCCTGTAATCACAATACGCTTACCAGAAACTGCGTGTTTTGAAGAAACAACATCAGGAATAATTGTTACATGTTTAAGTAGTGAGTCTAGTTCTTTTTTAGTACGGACATCTCTGCACCATTGATATATAGTGTCTTGCAGTATCTCCCCAATACCAACAATACTTTGTAAATCATCTTTTTTGGCAGAAAGTAATTTTTCAATAGTACCAAAATGGGTACTTAGCAAAAGAGCCACTTCCTCACCAACTCCATCAATTGAAAAAGATACTAGTAGACGAGAAAATTTTATTTGTGAACGTGAGCGTATTGATAATAAAAGATTTTTTATTGATTTATCTTTCCATCCTTCGAGGCCTATAATATCTTTTTCAGAGAGTGTAAATATATCTGAATATGTTTTAATGCGTTTGCATGTTAAAAATTGTTCTACTGTTTTTTTCCCAAATCCTTCAATGTCAAAAGCAACTTTACTTGTAAAATGTGCTAATCGTTTTACTTGTATGGTGTGTGAATCTTTTAACACACATCGCCATGCAGATTGTCCATCAATTCTTTCAATTGATCCATCCCCACCGCATTCAGCAATATGTGTTGGCCAAATAAATGGTTTTGATTTTTTTGGGCGTAAGTTTTTTATTACTGAAACTACTTCAGGTATGATGTCCCCCGCCTTTTGCATAATAACTGTATCCCCCACACGAACATCGAGTGATTTAATTCTGTCTTCATTGTGAAGTGTAGCCCTCGTTACTGTAGTTCCTGCGATGTGTGTTGGACTGCATTCTGCAACAGGAGTGATAACCCCTGTGCGCCCAACTTGAAATACGATATTGTTAATAATTGTTGGTACCTGTTCTGCAGGAAATTTATACGCGACAGCAAATCGCGGAGCTTTGCCTGTGTAGCCCATTCTTTTTTGCAAATCTATACTATTTACTTTTATGACAATGCCATCAGTCCAATATTGAAGAGCACTTTTTGCTTGACTTCGTTTTGTGTAATACATTTGTATACTATCTGCGTCTGCACACACAGAAGAATGTGTATTCACTATAAATCCCAATGATTGCAGTAGTGCATTTTCTTCTTTTTGAGTAGAAAGTGTTTGATCAATAAGAGCTATATCGTAAATAAATGCTGAAAGATTTCTTGCTTTTACCAGCGCAGGATCAAGTTGGCGAAGAGTTCCTGCTGCCACATTGCGTGGATTAGCAAATAAATCTTCTCCTTTTTTTTGTTGCTCTTTGTTTATTCGATCAAACTCTTTCACTGAAAGATACACTTCTCCTTCAGTAATTAAAGATATTTTTTTAGTAAGTGTGTGTGGAATATCTTGTATCATTTTTACATTTTCTGTTACATCTTCTCCCACTACTCCGTTACCTCGTGTGGAAGCGCGCACTAATGATCCATCTTTATATTCAAGAATAACCTTTAGTCCATCTATTTTTTCTTCACAAAAGAAATCTATTGATTCGCCATGCGCATAATCGTTCACGCGTTCAATAAAATCAATCAGTTCTTTTTTTTCAAAAATATCATTAAAAGACCACTGTTGGACAGTGTGTGTTACTTTACTAAACCCAGGCTTCACCGTACCTGCGATTGTTTGTGTTTGGCTTTTTTTGTTTTTAAGTGTTGGATATGTTTGTTCCAATGTTTCAAGTTCTTTTTTTAAAAGATCCAAAGACGAATCTGGAATAACAGAGATATCTTGTTCATGATATAGCCGACGAAAGCGTGTTACTTCTTTTTGTAAATTTTCATAGTGAGATTTTATTTTTTTATCTGGTACCGCCATATTAATAATCTGATTCAGATTTGATTGTTTTTAATTTAGAAATAGCGCCAGTACTGCCTTTGAGGTTTTCGGTAGTTGTAGTCACTTTATCTTCAGTTTTTAACACATAGCCAATACCAATAGTTGCAAATACACCAAAAATAATCAATACGATCATAAGTTCAATAAAAGTAAATGCGCGTATTTTTTTCATATATATAGTGTACCTTATCTATACATTCTCACAAAAAACTATGGCGCAATGGTTGCCCTTTCATTTAATTGTTGTACTGCTAAAGACCTATAGGTGGTACTCGTATTTGATCCATTGCACCATGCATATCCAACGGAAGTAATTTTTGCAGATGAAGGCTTATATGTCCCAGGAGAAGTTTTAGTTCCTACCGCAGGAACTATTGTTACTTCTACATCTGCACATGGACGAACAACAGTATTTGTTGTTGCTATCCCACCAGATGATTTTTGTGCCCCCCACACACGCATAAAGGATGTTTTATTTTCAATAAATAATGGAGTGCACTGGGCTGTGTTATACGAAAAAACATACGTACCCCCTATTGCAACTTGTGCACATTCAATTCCAACTTCCGCCATAAGAGATGCCTGAAAAGAATCGTCATACAATACTCCTCGTGTAAAACGATTTTGTGTTATTTGTGCAAGAAGAATACTTATTCCAATAAGAGTAATAACCATCACCATAACAATAATAAGGACACTTCCTGAAAATTTTTTAATCATATATATATTTTGTTTTTAAATATGACGGTGCGCACTACGTATGATTTGTTTTCATACACATCATCTTCTGTTTTTTCTCTCCACGATGCACATACTGTTACAGAGCGTACATCTGCTGATCCTTGGGCGGTATTTGCCATATATATTTTTATGTCATCATCATTATTCACTGGGCATCCAATAGCCTGATTAAGTATAGTGGCCTCTGAAAGTGTATAGGCATCAAATGTATTTGTTGACGGGTCATACCTTCCTGATGTTGGAATGCCTGTTATTGAATTTTCAGTTGCAGAATTTCTTAGATCTTTAATATGTGCGAGTGCTTCTTCAATAAGAAGACGCGCTTGATGATTTTTATACTCTTGGTTATTTTTTTTAGAAATGGTAGAAATAAAAGACAATGGTGCTCCTATGGCAAGCCCCACAATAAAAAGAGAAACGAGTACTTCTACCAACGTGAACGCTTTTAGAGACATATTTTATTATATCTTACTTTGTATCTTATTATGGTTTAGGAGGTTAGTTTTTTTAATTCTTGAAAAATTCTAATCATAGCAAAGCTATCTCTTTCACAGTACGCGAGTAAATCTTTTTTGAGAATATTTCTCTCTAAATGTGGAAGCGTTATCATTCTCTGCCAACTTTCCATAGCGGAAGTTCCATTTTGAATGGCAAGTGTATCGTACGATAGATCTGGACATAGCACTGGAAGCACATATTTAATTGAGGTGGAACCACACGTACGATAATCAATGTAATATCCATATTTATAAAAAATATCACGCAAGTCAAACAAACGACTATTGATATCTGCCAAAAAATCTAGATGGTGTGGAAACATCTCCATCATTTCTCTGTTTCTTGATCCTTCAAAAGTTTCATACCACACCACCACACTTCCTGTATCTCCAATGTATTTTTTCATTGTCTGTACCAATACATCTGGTAGCACTAACTCTTCTGCGATGTATTCATGGTGTGTAATTTCTCCATTTTTATTGAGAATGTGCAAAGAAAATTGAAAAGGTATTTGCTGATATGGATGAGTGCCGTCAATAATAGGAATTGCGGTGGATACCGCTTCGTAGTCAATAAAATACAGAGGGTACACCAAACTATCAATTATTTCTTTTATGTCTTCCCTTTGAATAATTGGACGGTTGTGTATTGCGGATAATACATGAGACGCTTGTCTATTGTTAAGTGTGTCTGTGATTGGAATATCCACTACATTATGAATACCAGCATCAAGAAATATTTTTAATTTTTCTTTTCGTATATCAATAAGATAATGTACCGATTGTTTGGTATATGTAGTATTAAAATATGAAAATGTATCACAGTGATTGCTTTTTGTAGTATACAAACATTGACATGAATCCAGTGGAATATCTTTTAATTGTATATAGTCGAATGCTTGTTTAATTTCTGGAACAAGTGTTTTCATAGATTCTCGTGCTTCTTCTGTAACATCGGTTTGCGTGAGTAATTTTTTTACATCAACCTCTCCTTGTTTAATATATGCTGTGTTAATATGAATAATACTCATGGATGACACAGTGTACCCTGCTTGTTCAAGAACCCATGCCTGAAAAGCAACATCTTCAATGTGTGAGTGATTTTTATCTTTTTTAATTTTAGAAGAAGATTTAACTTCAATAATGTGATATGTTTCATTTTTTTCATCACGCAATAAGATATCTGCTCGTGCATAAAAACCATTTGCAGAAAAAGATGGTTGAAAAAAAGTGTGATGTGTTGAGAGTGTTTTTTTTGTTAGTTCAAGCGCGTGGGGGTCGTGTTCATCTAAAAAAATCCCATCTGGAAACAGTGTGCGTGCAAGTGTTTCTACAGCGTATCCCTGTTTTGCAAGATTCTCTAAAAAAGGATCGTCTGCTTTTTTATATTTTGCGTATACCTCTGGTTTATTTTTTTTTAACCACAATGAAGACGGGCACTGTCTAAAGTGAATGAAATCTGATTTATTTAATATATGCATGAGCCAATGACCGGGATTGAACCGGTGACCTCGTCCTTACCATGGACGTGCTCTACCAACTGAGCTACATTGGCGGTTACTCTTTGTAGTATATCAAATGAAAGATTTCATTGCAGAGATTATTTTTTATTCATTTAATAGAGCAACTTATTTACACCGAGAAGGTCAGAGGTAAGTCCTCTATCGCCCACAATATTTTTTCTTTTGAAAAAATAAAAGGCGCGGTTGATGGGATTTGAACCCACGACCCCTCCCGTGACAGGGGAGTGCTCTAACCAGCTGAGCTACAACCGCATAAATAGAGTATACACAATGCCCTCTCACAATACTAGATACATATTGTATATTATAGATATATGATGACACAAGAATTATTGGAAAGCTCGACTTTACTTTTTTCTCTGCAAGGTGCGTTTGGTGGGCTTATACGAGGGCTTGTAGGACTCACAAAACATTTTCAAGAATCAAGAAAAAAATATTTTCAATTCAGTAAACTTTTTTACACTGTTTTAGTTTCGGCAATAGTAGGAGCTGTGGCTGGAAATCTTGTTATTGGTGATTGGCGGTTAGTGGTAATTGCTGGATACGCAGGATCTGATTTTATTCAAGGACTTTATAAAAGCAAAGTACTTGGGCTAATAAAATAACTCGCGATAAATCCAAACGCCATAAATGGTATAAGTGGTACTGTTTTTTTAATGGTACCTCCTACGAAACGAATACCATACAATCCAATTCCTACAATTGCACCAGAAAAAAATGTAAGTAAAAAGAAATCATATGCATGTAGAGCCCCTATAACAAGCATTCCAACGCTCCACGCAATATAAAAATCTGCCTCCCCCATCCATTTGCCTTTTGACAGATACCAAAAAAGAAAGAACGGTAATGCTACTACAAAAGCAATAATCAATTGATGTATAATGCCAAACACATTCATCATATATATGGCATACGCATGTGAAAAAATTAAAAATGCATATATCATTGCTGATCCTACTCTTTGATACACTACATCAGCCACACTAAGCACGAGAAGACATACCCCCCCTATTACAAATGGCACTAACACATACGGTTCATCCAACCATAGATATACTGCCCACATACTAAAGACAGCGACAATACTTTCAACCACCACATACAGTGGAGATATTTTTTTTTTACAAAATGAGCATTTTCCTTTTTGAACAATGTATGAATATATAGGCACAAGCATTTGTGGAGTTAATTTTTTTTTACAATATTCACAACTTGACCTTCTAAAAAAAATGTCTTTTGGTTTTTCTGCAGTTTGTACTACCCAGAGAAAACTTGCAACCATTGCCCCTATCACCCCACTTATTAATATTAACAATAAACTATTCATAGTATATTCGAGCACTATTTATGTTGTGCACCAATGCCTTTGAACGAAAGACGACCTGTGCTGTTCCTTGTGAATTCTGAGTGTGCACACTAAGAGAGATTAAAAAAATGTTTCCCATATTGCTAATATTTATAGACATTTGGGCTACTCTAGTAGAAGAGATTTTTTTCCATCCTGTTCTGCTAGTACAATCATTACTCTGTGTGGACACTTCACGAAAAACACCCCCTGTTGTGAGGGAAGTATCCAAATAATAGGTAACAAAGCTTCTTTCTGAAGTATTTTCTGTGAGCGGTAGTTTTTCTATATTAATACAACTTGTTACTGAAGACCCTGAACCAGTAGAGGTAACAGAAATAGTTTCATTGGTAAGCGCAAGTGAAATGTCTCTTTTTATTGAATCAAGCACCCGCAATGCTTCATCACTTGCAATAAGTTTTTTTTCCGAAGCATTTGATATTTTAAGAAATGATAAATAAAATACAAGAAATGCAGTAATAAGAATTGCAAATAGTGCTGTTGCTACTATCACTTCTATAAGAGTAAACGCTTTCTTGTGAATCTTTTTTTTCATACTGAAGGTGGGCCGTACTCAACTGAACCCCCTGCATCAACTCGGATTTCAAGTGTAGGTGCACTTGCTCCATATCCACCTGCTTTGTCTTTTGCTTTAATGCTAAAAAAATTGCTATACGCTACTTTTGTTGTTGAACACACTGTACTTTTTGCAATTTCTGATATTTCCTCTGTCCCGGTGTGGTGGTACCACTCATGATTGTATGAGCCATTTTCTGCAACCATCACAAGTGTTCCTGCTGTTCCTCCCAAAGAAATTTGGTATAAAGCATTACCCACAGAAACTTTTCTTCTTTCACGAACGAGCTCACACACTGCATCTATCTGCTTAATTTCAAATGACTGGTATTGTTCAAATATGCCTGCAGCATCAGTACGCAACACTAACACTTGAAATCGTTTTGGTATGGTAGCACTCACAGAACTCGCCCGTGTAACTGTAGTGCGTATCTCTTCAGTAAGATTTCTCACTACAAGACGAAGAGAGCCCTGCTGAGAAAACGTATCAAATGAATTAACTCCTGTACCAACTACCACACCGATAATTATGATTACTACCATCATTTCAATAAATGTAAAAGCTTTTTTTTTGCCCATATTATGTAACATTCGTTGCAATAGAATATATTGGCAAAATAACTGACCCAACAAGACCCCCCACAGCTACTCCTAAGAAAATAATCACCACTGGTTGAATAAGTCCGATGAGAGCTGTGATAGTATCTTGCAGTTGATCTTGATAAAACTCTGCCACTGAACGAAGCATTTTTGCCATTTCTCCAGTTTCTTCTCCTATCACTACAATTTGCTCTACCTCTTTTCCAAACTGCGCATGTCCCCCCACTGCTTGTGATAATTTCATACCTTGCCTTACTTTTTGAGTAATATCTTCTACAACTTTTCTATATGTAGGATTATCCATAACAGATGAAATAACTTCGAGTGCTTTCACAATTGACACCCCACTCTGCAACATAATAGAAAGGTTTTCACAAAAACGCACAATATAAAACTCTCTATATAATTTCCCAACAATAGGAATACCACTTAACATTTCTCCTAAAAAAATCTTTCCGTCGGGTGTACGGAAGAAAAACACAAGCGCTATTGTACCACCTATCAACCCAGCAAGAACGAGGAAGATATTTTCTGTAAGAAATTTACTAACCCCAAGAACAGCAGTTGTTACCGCTGGTAATTCTTTCCCCGATTCAGAAATTACTTTACCCAGATTAGGAATAATGGTGGTAAAGAGACCTAACATGATAATTATAAAAATAGCAATGACAAATATAGGATACGACAACGCCCCCTTTATTTTTTTTTGCAATTGATACGATTTATCCAAATATGAAGACAAATATTGAAATGATCGAGAAAGAGTTCCTGAAGCTTCCCCCACCGCAACAATCGCACAAAAAAAATCATCAAAAACATCCTTGTACGAACGGAACGCTTGTTCGACAGTTGCTCCCTGTTCTACTTTTGCAGACACCCCAACGATAATATTTCTGAAATATACATTTTTTGTTTGCGATGAAATAAGCTGGAGTGCACGCAATGGAGAAATAGAACCTTCAAAAAGAATTGACACTTGCTTTGAAAAAATTACTAAATCTTTTTTACTTACTCCTTCGAATAAATTAATTGAAAATGTATTTTGTTGTTTTTCTTGTAATGTGAGAAGGACATTTCCTGTTGATTGTATGACGGAAATTGCTTTTGTTCGATTATTGGCATCGATGATGCCTTCCTTTTTTTGCCCATCAGGAGTGAGTGCTGTGTATGTATAAAGCATACTCCATAATACCATTGTATTGTTTTATTATTTATTGTGCGACACTTTCTGGAGTTTCATCTAGTGCAATTCCAGCATCAGCATTTAATTTTACAACTTCGGTATATGGAACAAAACCTTGTAGTCCTTTTATAATTGCATCTTGTCCGAGAGTATACATTCCATTTTTTACTGCGAGCTCTTCTATTTTTGATTCTGACGCATTTGCAAGAATAGCATCTCGAATTTCATCTGTGATATCTAGTACTTCAAATGCTCCCAATCTCCCCTTCAGACCAGTTGATGATTCAGCACCTGGAAGAGCTTCTTTGAATGATTTCATCGGAGGGATTGCCGATCGATATGCCTCTGGCACATGTTCAAATTGTTTTTCAATACTTTTTTGCATTGTAGGAGTAAGTGGAATATCTCTACCGGCGTTTGCTAATCTGCGCATCATACGCTGTCCCACTACCAGTGAAAGTGTTGGCGCAAGCAAGAACGGATCAATACCGAAGTTAATTAAACGCGCAACCGCTCCGATTGCAGTATTGGTGTGGATGGTTGAAAGTACAGTATGCCCAGTAAGAGCAGCTTGCACCGCCAAAAGAGCTGTCTCTTTGTCACGAATTTCTCCCACAAGAATAATGTTTGGATCTCCACGTAAAATACTACGCAAACCGTTTGCAAATGTGTATCCAATTTCTGGAAAAATATTTGACTGATTTACTCCCTCAAGAGAGTATTCAACTGGATCTTCAAGAGAAACAACATTTTGAGATTTTTTATCTATTTCATTAAGAAGAGAATACAGTGTGGTTGTTTTACCAGCACCTGTTGGCCCTGTTGCTAAAATAAGTCCGAATGGCCTACGCAAAGCAGTCCGAATTAATTGATAATTCTCTGGTGAAAGACCTAAATCTTTTAACGAAAGAAGTCCTTTTTGTTTATCAAGAACACGAAGTGTTACTTTTTCTCCATCGTATGTAGGAAATGTTGCAACACGAAAGTCAATTTTTCCTCCTTTCACATAACTAGAAAAACGACCATCTTGTGGTTTTCTTCTTTCATCGAGTCGCATATCAGCAAGAATCTTAATACGCGCAATGAGAGGATTGTGTACTTTTTTTGGGACAATGAGAGTTTCTTCAAGTACACTGTCCACACGCAAACGAACAACACTATTTTCAGGATGTGGTTCAATGTGTATGTCGGATGCTCCCCTCTCTACCGCTTGGGCTAAAATATTTTGCACAAATTTAATAATTGGAGCTTCTTCTTTTTCAATATCTACTCCTGTTTTTGCTTTTTCGTCTTTATCTACACCTAAAATAACATCTGTGCTTGATTCTAACTCCTCTATAGAATGAGCAATACTTTCTTGTTTGGCCCCATATGATGAAATAATACTAACAAGCTCTTCTTTGGTTACTTGCTGAAGTGTATAGGTAAGTCCATGATGAGCGGAAATAAAATTAAGCGCATCGCGCATATCAAGATTTTTAATATCTGAAGATGCGATAAGAATTTCTGTTCCTTCTTGTTTAATAGGTGCAATGTTAAATCTTTTTGCGTATTCAAAGGGTATAATTAATGCGAGTTTAGTCGGTACGCGCGTGAGTTTCGTTATTGTTACTGGAGCAACTGGCATAATTTTTTGTTATCACTATTGTAACTGTTTTGTTATTTTTGTTCAACTTGTGCTATTACTGAACGGGCGCTACAGGAGCTTGATAAAATGGGTTTATTCTCCCCCTTTGTATTGGTTGTTTTGCTTTGTATTGAACATTTTTAAATCCGTATCTTTTCTTTTGATCCCAAGCAATATCAGTAACTCTATCTCCACTTACTCCTGTAAAGGTAACATTTTGAAGTGCCCCATATTTAGACACAATACTTAACACTCCAACATTGGCATTTGATTGTACTGTAAAAACATTTGCAAATATCGGCAATGTGGTGCGCGCATTTTTATACACATACCACCATATACCAAAAACAACAGCAATGAAAAAAAAACTTCTCAGATATTTTTCAATTGATTCAGACATATAGATATTATACTGTTGGTTTTACAAAAATAATTCTAAACACATATTCCATTTGTAATGGTATTGCATTATTCGCAGAAGTAGATGAAGTTATTTTTACACTTTCATTAAAAATTGCCCTGTTCCATGATGCCATTACATCAAAAAATGTATTGAGTTGATCATACGTAACAGGAGTTTTGATAGTTACTTTTCGTGCAATATACCCGTCTTCTGTGTCGAATGCATCTCCATATGTAATTACTGCTTGTTTATTAAATCCAATGTCTTGCGCTAATTCTTTTATTTGAATATAGAGTTGAGCTTCTGTTTGAGGTGTGTATACGGGGACAGATTGTCTTGCTTGTTCTAAATCTTCTGGATTAAATGTGGAAAGTTTTGTTTTTAGTTCATCTCGTTTTTTTACTACAGCATCTAGATTGGCAAGAATTTTTTGAACACTTGCGTATTGTGCATGGTATTCTTTTGCAATAACTACAACAGGGCCTGAAAGAAAATAGTACCCCCCCGCGATAATAATACATATAAATATACTGGAAATAAAATTACTCATAATTATGTAGTGCTCCGCATACTTGCAATATCTTCAGCGGTGATATTTTGAAGTGTATAGACAAATTCAACTCCTTCTGGTGCAAGAGTGGGGGTTAGTTTTACTTGGGCAATACTTCCACTTGCGAATGGTTCTTTATTTTCATGTGCTTGAGTAAAAATATCAATTTGTTCTGCATACGCATATGGGGTATCTGCAATAAATGTTGCCTTGAGGGTATAGTTGGTTTTTACATCTCCTGAAATAGTGGCCTCTGAAATTGAGACATTGCTCGCAAGATACTTTGCAAGTGTGCGTATGAGTATTGGGTAACTATCTCTTCCAGTAAATGCTTCGGTGATAATTTTTGTCTCTCTGTCTATACCTATGATGCTATCAATAAGTGGAATATCAAGTCCTTCTGCAATTTGGTTCACCGACCGATTGATACTCGAAACCTGTACTTTATATATAATAGAAAATGCGATTCCTCCAATAAAAGACAGAAGTACGAGAAGCACGGATACACGCTTGCCCCACGCATACACTGTGGATATATCAAAAGATTCTTTAAATGAAGGCATCTCAATATCACTCATACCAATAGTATAACACCAATGATTGACGAAAATATTTTTTACACAGCAAACACGCGCACAAGAAAAACTCGTGCGCGTGTTTGCTGTGTGGCTTAATTTCTTATTTTACAGAAACTTTAGCTCCTGCAGCTTCAAGATCTTTCTTGATTTTTGCTGCATCATCTTTCGAGATTCCCTCTTTGAGTACTTTTGGTGCACCATCAACGAGCGCTTTTGCTTCTCCTAATCCAAGACCAAGGATATCTTTCACTACCTTGATTACTTGTATTTTTTGAGCACCAGCATCGTCAAGTGTAATTGTTACAAGACCGCCTGTATCTTCCGCAGCGGCTGCACCTGCTCCAGCCCCTGCTACTGCCATAGCAGCCGCAGACACTCCGTATTTTTCTTCAAATACTTTTACTAATTCGTGTAAATCAAGCACGCTCAATGCGTCGATTGAATCAACGATTGATTTAAATTTTTGTGGTATTTCCATAATAATGTTGTGTAAATAGATAATTGTGTTTCTTATTGTTTTTTTGTTGCCACTTGATGCAAGACAGAAACGAACCCTTGCAGTGGTGAGTTAAGCATAGATACAAATTGTGTATGTAGCGTTTTAAGAGCTGGAATATTTCCAATTGCTATCATTTTTTCTTTTGGCACAAATGCTCCTTCAAAAATCCCCCCAACAATCACAAGACGATTGTTTTTTAGTTCTTTAGCTGAAGAAGCTATGAGCTGTGCAGGAGCGAGCATATCTTTTCCACACGCGAGTGCCACTTCTCCTGGAAGTGTTGGAAACTCTCCTGAAAATGATGAACCTTCAAACGCTTTCGCGATGAGTGTTTTTTTTGCAACAATATATTCAACTCCAGAATCAAAAAATGTATCACGCATAGCATTTGCTTCATTTGCAGTTATTTTGTCAAATGATACAAACACGATGGTATTTGCATGTTGAATTGCTTTTTTTACTCTTGCAACAATTGCTTCTTTTTTTTGTTTAGTAATTGCCATACTGTGTGTAATTAATATAATACTATCCTGTAGCCAAAAAGTTTTTCTATTACTAGAAAAGAATAAACCTCGGTAGGACTATTTAAGAGCTTCACTCTCCTACTGTCTTTGGAACTACCTCTGTAGAATACTCCATACGAATATTGAATGCAACTCTTATTTTTTAGACAACAAAAAACCTCCCGCTTGCGCGGGAGGTCTTTTTGTTATTCGTTTAGCAATACAGACTGTGTATTAATGTGTATTGTGATTAAGAATAATTAGTAGTTTCTGATTGACCAAGAAGGAACTGTGTCATCAAGACCTACTAATCCGTATGCATTACCTTCTGCAGTGTATGTACTAATTCCTCCATCAGTTGCATCAGCATCAAACGCGAAGTTTGTATCTGCTAATGCATCTTTCAAGAATTGAGTAGAGAAGCTTGAATTACCTGTGATTGATCCTGTTGTTGCAACATCAAGAGCTAGATCAAAGGTTTTTGAGCTTCCTGCAGTAATAATAGCTTCATCTTTCAATGAAATATCAAAGGTAAGAGTTGCAGATCCAGATGAAGGAGTAACGGTAGCTTGTGATGCAAGAGTAGTAGATCCTACTTTCAATTCAGCATTTCTAAGAGTTACTCCAGTTGAAGGAACGTTAGAAACTTGGAATGAAATTTTTCCAATTCTCAAGTCACCTTTTGAAGCTGGTGCTGCTATAGTTACTGAGTTTACAACAGATCCAGTTGATCCGTATGCATTCACATTTCGTGAAGTAACAGTTACAGTAGGAGCATTTCTGTACACAACATACCCAGTTGAATCAGAAGCAGCAGCAACTGTTAATGAAGGAATTACTCCAGAAACAGAACCGTCAGCTTCGATAGTAGTTATTTTAGCGTACACAGTGCTTTTAGCAGTAGAAGTAAGCGCAGTACCATTGAATCTTACTGAAACAGTATATTCTTTTGATTGACCTGCTTCCACTGTACCAAGACTTGAGTCAAAGGCAAATGTTCCAAGTGCTGAAGTATCTGAAGCTTCTTTCACAGTTGTGTTTGAACCATCAGATATTCTTATTGAAGCAATAGCAGATGTATCTGCTGTTGCAGATGCACTGTCAGAAGTTACTTTAACTAAGATTCTTCTAATGTTAAGAGATTCTCTGTCAGCTGTGAATCGTACTTTTTGAGTTGGATAGTATTCTTCTGTTGAAGATCTTCCTACTCCCACAGCACGCGCATCAACTCCAGATACCGCTCGTGATACAATTTGGTTTTTGAATGTACCACCTGTTACCACTGAAATTGGTCTTCCTGTTCTTGCGGTAAGAGCATCATCATATTGATCGCTTCCTACTTTGTAAGTAACATTATTACCAAGTACTGAGAATGTGTATGTTCCTGTTCCTGATTCTGCTGAATCATTTGAGAAACGACATCTAATAGGATAATATTTTACTGCAGATTTTGCAGGAATGATATAATCGTTAAATTCAAATCTCAAATCTGTTGACGAAGCCGCACCTCCTACTGGATCGCTGCTAAGAGACCCAACAGTTTGAGTTCCATCCACTATACGACAGTTGTCTAACCCGTTTAAAGTAGATGAAGATGTTGCTGTCACTTTCAAGTTCAAATTTCTTAAGGTTACATCTTTTTGAGCTTTAGAAGCATCAATTGAGATAGAACCGAAAGTAATGTTGTCTTGACCTTTCACGAAAGAAGTTGTATCTACTCCGTTATCAGTAAGAGCAAATTTAACTACATTTCCTTGAATTTCAAATTGTCCATTTGAAGCAACAGTTCTGAATCTTGATTCAGATCCGTAATCTGTACGAGATACTGTTCCTTGAGCTTTTGTCCAAGAAGACATAGCAGACAATGAAATTGTTGCTCCATTGTTCCAATCTTGTTCAATATCTGCATATACGAACCATCCATACTCACCTGGGTCTAATTCAAAAGCATTTTTGAAGTTTACCGCAATGCTACCAGCTCCTGTTGCGCTAGTAAGAGTACCACTAACAGTTGAGTTTACTGAAAGTGCATATGATGCAACTTGTGGACTTCCAGAAAGAGTACATCTAATGATAATATCATTAGCAGTGTCTACTGTATTTCCATTTTTACTAGTTACCAAACGAATGTTTGAAAGACGGAAATCTCCATCTGTAGGACATTTGCTTGATGACGCAGCAGGATTAACTGCAAGAGTAATAGTTGTTCCTTTGAATGAAATTGATTCACCCGCGATAACAAATTTTTCTCCCGCACCAATTATTTGATTTGGCCCAAGAACTGGCTTTTTATCATCTGATGACAAATAAAGAGCAGATCCTGAAGAAATTTTAGCTCCTCTGATGTCATATTTTTGAGAATATGAACGAGTAACTACACTATTACTTTGTTGAAGAGTTACTGGAAGACCATATCCGTATGTTGACCCAACGATGTATACATCAGATGCATCATCGACAGTTAATTGAACAGTTCTGTTTGAAACATTTACTGATCCAAATACATCAACATTGATAGTTCTATTTTTTTCAATAGCTATTCCTTGTGGAGTAGATACTGTGATTCTGTCTCCGTTCACTGAAGGAGTATAGTCTACTCCATCAATTCTAACTTTTAAGTTTTGAATTTCAGATGCATCAGCTGACCCAGCTTGTACGAAAGTGATTGAACGAACAGTCGCTCCTTCGTTGTTACTTGCGTCAGTTGAAGATACAGATCTAATTGTGAAGGCACTTAATTGTTTGCGAACTCCGAGTTCTGCTATTTCAGAAGTGTCTTTGTTCCCAACAGTACGATCTGTTGAATTAACAACGATTGATCCCAATGCTACAGCGTCGCTAAATACATGGTTTGCACCAGATACAT
Source organism: Alphaproteobacteria bacterium (assembly GCA_030054135.1). Taxonomy (GTDB): domain Bacteria; phylum Patescibacteriota; class Minisyncoccia; order Phycocordibacterales; family JABAAK01; genus JASGCN01. The sequence continues at coordinate 147,889 of JASGCN010000001.1, read as the reverse complement.
TCGCAAGCACTCTTCCACCTGAAGTATTAACTCCAGTTACTTTTAATCCAGCTACTGCTCCTGTTGTAAGAAGTGTTGATGTTGCTGAACATCCTGTATCTGAAGCTGATCTACATTTATTTACACTTGCAACAACAGTAAGAGGAATGGTTTGACCAGCCCCTACTGTGAAACGAGCGCTCACTGTTGCAACACCAGTTGAGTTGAATGTAGTTGAGTTACCAACTTGTGAACCTTGAGCATCAACGATTGAAACTGAATCAAAGTTATCAATTGATGATAGACCTGATTTTTCAACCACGATACTGTTAACAGTTACTGAATTTCTTCCAGCTGTTACGTTGAAAGTTGTGTAAGGAACTCTTTGTGCTCCTTTAATAGCGTATCCGTCAGCAGGTTGTCTCCCTGCAGACACTGTAAGGTCTCCTGAAGTTACTATTGGAGTAACGATATTGTTATTTGTTGGAGGTGTTGTTGTAGCCACTCCTCCGAGGCTGTTCGCTTTAGCGCGAGTTTGAGGTCCAAAAGAACCTGTGGCAGAAATACCATAGAGTCTTTGGAACTTTTGCACAGCTGCTCTTGTTGCAGGACCGAAACGAGTTCCCTCGTTACCTGGCGAACCTGCCCCTGAAGATGCAACTTGTGTTGCAGGGTTACTATTAAGTAGAACTTGTAATTGACGAACGTCTTCGCCTACAGATCCTACTGTTAAGTTACGCGCGAAGTTGAAAGAACCAACTACTGATGTAGTAGTACTTGAACCTCCTAATTGTGATTGAAGTGCTTTTATTTGTGCTTCAAGTTCTGCAATTGATTGAGCAGAAACTGAACCTACAAACACAGTCGCAGCAGCAATCGCAACAAGTGCGAAAACCCTTATTTTGTTTGTCGTAATATTCATAATCGATTGTGAAAATTTTTATTCCGTTTTTTTGTGCTTCAATGTTATTCACATTTCAGAACATAGAACGGGTAAGTAATTAATTTAACGCAGGTTGATAGACAAAAAAACAAACACGTCTTTTTATACCGTCCCCTTACGTTACTTTATTATAGCGTGATTGTGTAAATGTGCGCAATAGATGAGTTGTGTTTGTGGAAAACACAATATGCATCATTGTATTGTGCGTTTTCAGTGGGTTGGTTGTATATATTGTTTGTATTTTTTTTGAGAAAACCTATTTTTTGTATATACTCTTCGTGTCTATAGCTATATACAAAATGTATTTACAATTTGTTTTTACCTCTATAATTCACTGTACAATAAAGAGTATATGGGGAAAGAAAACACATCGAAACGCTCACGCGTACAAAAAGAAGAACAGGGTCTTTTTAGAACAATATTTGAAAACATACCAGCACGAGCGTGGGAAGTGTTGATTGGATTTGTATCTATATTTATTTCTGTACTTGTTCTTACTATGTGGATTGGATTTGCAGGCCCCACAGGTGAGGCATTGCGTATATGGAGCATGGATGCAGTAGGATATGCATATTTAATTTTGGTACCTTTTCTTGCCTTGTTTGGATATAAAGTATTATTCCGAAAAGAATTTGAAAGTGCATTTCGTTTTTACACAGGATATATTCTTTTGGCAATAACAACCTCTCCTTTTTTAAGTGTGAGTTTTGGGGATTTTGTGGGAGGTGTGTATGGGGACAAAAGTGCGTTTTTTATATATTCACATTTAGAAGAATTTTCTGCGTTTGCAATTCTTGCAGTGTGGATACTTGGTATGGTGCTTGTGTTGCTTGATGCACGCAAAGTATATTTGTTTGCATATGAATGGTGGACTCGTACTATTAATGAATACTACGCTCGAGTGAGAACACAACATGCTGAACATAGAAAACACAGCTTTGAAGATATTGAAGGGGGCATGTACGCGCCCGCTGAAAGTTCATCTATGATGGTTGAAGATGGACATGAAGAATTGAACGAGAAAGAAGAAGTGGTATCTAATGATGAAGACAATGGAGATACTGATGACGAACATGAAAAAGAAAAAATGCGAGAAAGAGAGAAAGCAAAAGAAAAACGCGATGAAGCAAAAAAAATGAATTCCCCTGTTATGTCGGCACAAGATATTCGCACTCCTAAACGAGTAGGTGATTTTCATCTTCCTCCTCTTTCTTTACTACAAGAAGAAATAGGAAAAGGAGTGGCAACAAACACAAAGATAAATGGAGAAACGATCAAACGAACTCTTGCAACATTTCGTATTATAGTAACTGTTGAAGATGTTGTTGTGGGGCCTACCTTTACAAGATACTCACTTCGCCCCGCTGAAGGAGTGCGTTTGAATAAAATAACAGGATTGCAAAATAATCTTGAGCTAGCACTTGCTGCAAGCCCAATTAGAATTGAAGCTCCTATTCCAGGAGAATCGTTGGTGGGTATTGAAGTACCAAACGCAACTCGTGCGAGCGTTGGATTGCGTACACTTCTTACTTCAGCAGAATTTCAAGAATCAAAAGAACCCTTGATGGTTGCGTTTGGTAAAACAATCACTGGGGGGGTGTTTTCTCGTTCACTTGCAAAAATGCCCCACGCGCTTGTCGCAGGTACTACCGGATCAGGAAAAAGTGTCCTTTTACATAGTTTAATTCTTTCTCTTTTGTATAAATACACATCAGAACAACTTCGTTTTATTTTTATAGATCCAAAACGAGTAGAGCTTACATTATATGCTGGTATTCCCCACTTACTTGCAGATCCAGTTACTGATCCTAAAAAAGCTCTCCAATCACTTGTGTGGGGAGTAAATGAAATGGAAAGACGATATCAATTACTTGAAAAAGCAAAAGTGAGAGATATCATTTCATACAATGATTACGCACGAAAAGAACAAGAAAAAATAAAAATAAAGAAAGAGGCCGGAGAAGATATTACTATTCTTGATACTATTGATGAACTTCCATATATAGTTGTTGTCATTGATGAGCTTGCTGACTTGATGCAAAACTATCCACGAGAAATAGAAACTGCAATTGTACGCATTGCACAAAAAGCTCGTGCGGTAGGAATTCATCTTATTCTTTCAACACAGCGACCGTCAGTAAATGTAATTACGGGGCTAGTAAAAGCTAACATTCCTGTTCGTGTAGCTCTTCAAGTGGCTTCTCAAATTGATTCTCGAACTATCCTTGATACTCCTGGAGCTGAATCTCTTACTGGGCGAGGAGACCTGCTATATCTATCTGCGGAACACAAAAAACCAGTCCGCGCGCAAAGTGCTTTTGTAACAGAAGATGAAGTAAAAGCTGTTGCCACATTTATTATTGAAAAAAATGGTGAGCCATTAAGTACAGTTGATTTTACACAAAAACAAAACAAAGAGGGCTCTCAAGGAGAAAGCTCAAATGAAGAAGATGAATTGTATGACGAAGCTCGATTGATTGTTATACAAGCAAAGAAAGCGTCTACTTCTCTTCTGCAACGCAAGTTGGCTATCGGATACGGTCGCGCCGCACGACTTATTGATATTCTTGAAAAAAATGGAGTAGTAAGTGAACAGATAGGAAATAAACCTCGTGAGATACTTGAAAGTGAAAATGACATCTAGGCCTTCGTTACACGCTCAACATAGGTTTTGAGTTCTGTGTTTACACGCACAACGTCTCCTTGTTGAATAAATAGTGGTGTGTCAATCACAGCTCCAGTTTCTAAAGTTACTTTTTTGTTTCCTCCTTGTGCAGTGTTCCCTTTTATTGCAGGGGGGGCTTCTGTAACTTGTAAGTCTACTTTTATAGGTGGGTATGTGTACACTAATGTTTCTTCTGCGTAGACTCCTGTAACAATAGTTCCTGATTTTAAAAACTCAACACCTCGTACTCTGTCTAATGAGACAGAAAATCTATTTTTCGTTCCTTCTGGATTAAACCATACTTCGCTATTGCGTTGAAAAATGAACTCTAAATTATTTTTCTCCATTTCTACTTCTTCGGCAGTTTCTGAAGCGTGGTACGCCTTTTGTACTGTTTGCCCAGTAAGAATATTTTTCATTTTTACCTGATTTTGAGGTTTACGCTGTTGTGTTCGTGCAATGTGTGAATCAACTACTTCAAACAGTTTGCCGTCGTGTTTTACCACTCTTCCTGGGCGAATTTCATCATATGTGAGTGTTGCCATAATAGAAAAATACTACACTATGAAAACTTATTCTGCAATAAGTTTTTCGCGAATATCTTTTTCGAGTTTAGTTGCAATTGGTTTGTTTTCTTTTAAAAATGTACGCGCTGCATCATATCCTCGCCCCATTTTTTCCTCCCCCATGGTGTATGATCCTCCTGTGCTTTTTTCAATAAGTCCATATTTTTCTCCGAGTGCTAATAATTCTCCTTCTTTTGTGATTCCTTCGTTATACATAAGATCAAACTCAGCTTGTCTAAATGGTGCTCCTACTTTGTTTTTTACTACTTTTACTCGTACGCGTCCTCCCATTACTTCTTCACCTTTTTTTATTTGTGCGATACGGCGAACATCAAGACGAACAGACGCATAGAATTTGAGCGCCTTTCCTCCTGGGGTTGTTTCTGGATTACCAAACATCATTCCTATTTGCATACGAATTTGGTTTATAAAAATAATAATAGTGTTTGATTTTGAAACAATACTTGTTAATTTGCGAAGTGCTTGGCTCATAAGACGAGCTTGCAGGCCAATGTGATTATCCCCCATATCTCCTTCTATTTCTTTTTGTGGAGTGAGTGCAGCAACTGAATCTATAACGATCACTCCCACAGAACTTGAACGAGTAAGTGAGTCTGCTATTTCGAGAGCCTGTTCTCCAGAACTTGGTTGTGATACGAGAAGATCGTTTATTGTTACTCCTAATCGTTCTGCGTATTCTGGGTCGAGCGCATGTTCTGCATCAATAAACGCACACACTAATCCTTTTTTCTGTGCTTGAGCAATAACAGAAAGCGCAAGGGTCGTTTTCCCTGATGATTCGGGGCCAAAGATTTCTATGATACGACCTTTTGGAAGTCCGCCGATACCTAAAGCATGATCGAGTCCGAGAGAACCGGTAGGAATACTCTCGATGTGTGTTTTTGGTTTTTCTCCCATTAACACAATTGCGTCTTCTCCGAATTTATTTTTTATTGCAGAAAGTGCGTTGCTGATTGATTTTTGTTGTTCTTTGTCTACTTGTTTAGTATTATCTTTTTTTGTTTTCTTCTGTATCATAAGGAAGTGTTGAGTCTGAAAATAATGTAATGTGTTTTTGCGTTTCTCGCCCAAGACGAGTGCTTGCAACTACACTTACTATAGTATACCCCTCTTGCACATACATAGGATAAGAAATATTGCCCAATTCATCTGGCAGAACAACAATACCATTAACTGTTACTTTGTGCGGATTTTGAATATGAGCGCGTAATGTAAAAAAACGAGGCACCACTGTTATATTTGGATATTCTATAGTAATGCGCGAGCCGAGACGCACACTTTCAGACTGAATCCACCCGTATAGACAAGCAATAATAAATAAAACCACAGTAACTCGTAGAAGTATGCTCATACTCCTATACTACAATGTATTAACGAATATACGGAAGAAGCCCCATATATCTGGCATATTTTACTGCAAGAGATAGTTTTCTTTGCATAGAAGCAGAAGTTCCTGTTTTTTTTCTTGGTATAAGTTTTCCGTGAGGAGATAAAAATTGTTGCATAAGTTCTATGTCTCGATAATCAACATATTGAATATTATTCGCTTTAAAAAAACACACGCGTTTGTTTTGATAAGTCATATATATATTCTACTAAAAAGGTATTTCATCCGCCAGTGCAGCTGGTTCTTGATAGTCATCGACGGTAGATGTTTTTGTTGCTCCTTGTGGTGTAGTGCTACTAGTACCATCCCCTTGTTTACGTGGACCCAATTGCATTTGTTCTCCTACTATTTCTGTTTTATATTTTTTTATCCCATCTGTCTCCCAGCTATTAGTTCGTAGACGACCTTCTACATACACGCTTGATCCTTTTTTCAGATATTGCCCAGCCACTTCTGCAGTTCGTCCAAATAGCACTACATTGTGATATTCAACTTCTTCTTGTTTTTGTCCATTTTTATCTTTATACACACGATTTGTTGCAACTGCCATATTGCACACTTGTATTCCTGAAGGAAGTTGTTTTAATTCTGGATCTCTTGTAAGATTTCCTAATACTTGTACTTTATTAATATACATACATTTATTCTTGTGATAATTTACTAGCGAGTGCTGCCGCTGATCGAACACTATTTCGAACACTTTCAATGCACAATGCTCTCACAATATTATTATCAGTTGAAAGTTCTTTCGCAAATGCTGTAATTTCTTTAGAAGGCATTTCACATTTAATAGACGACATGTACCCTTCCGCGTATGAATCGTACAATCCGCTTACGTTTCTTTTGTGATGACGTATTGTGTATGCAAGATCAATGAGTTGTGGTTTTTCTAATAAAATAATTTCTGCTCCGCGAGCTTCGGCTTTTTTTACAATTTCTGCAAAATATTCATTCGCTTCAGTTTCAGACATTGAAGGGACAATATGAAAGCCAACGTCATATACCGCTTTTTTTATGTCTTTCATGGTTGTGGTTATCATACAACGAAAATACCACACACTATCTCGTTCTGCAAGGGACACCTATACCCGTGGAAAAAGATTCTCAGGCTTCTTGTTTTTTGTAATGGTATCAAGTATTTTTTGTGCTGTTTCAGGCATTATTGGGGTCAAACATTCGGCTAATTTTTTTAATCCGTTCACACATGTAGCAATTTGTATTTTAGCTTCTTTTGTATTTGTTTTAATAGTTTTAAATGGCTCTGTGCTAGACATATATTCATCAATATAAGAAACATACAATCCTGCTAGTAACGTACGCAGACTATGCGGGTACATTTCTTTAACACCTGTATTCCATTGAGAGACCCCCTTCTTTTTAAAATCTTCCATTCTGTCTTCTATGCTGTTAGTGCCTAATGTTTCTATTTCATCTGTTGTGAGATATTCTTCTGAAAGCTTCATCACACGAGACACAACATTACCAATTCCCTTTACACAGTCAGTATCGTATGCTTTGTCTACTAATTCTTGTGAAATATTACTATCTTCGGCAGGATGAATGTGCTCGCACATATACCAGCGAAAAAAATCTACACCATACTTGTTAATGATGTCGTATGGATCGATACCGTTGCCCAAACTTTTGCTCATTTTTCGACCTTCGGCATCATTGATAAAACCATGTATATAAATAGATGTACTTGTTGGAAGTTTCGCACTTAAAAGAATTGCTTGCCACATTGCTGCTTGTTGACGAAGATTATCTTTTCCTGCAATTTGAAAACAATGTTTTCCATTCCAAAACTTCTTAAACTTCTTTTCATCATGTGGCCAACCGAGAGTTGCAATATAGTTAGTGAGCGCATCAAACCACACATATACTACTTGTGTGTCATCCTCTGGGACAGGAACTCCCCATGGGAGTCTGTCTTTTGTTCTTGAAATAGAAAAATCCTCTAACCCACGAGACACAAATGCAGTAAGTTCATCTTTGCGAGATGATGGTTGAATAAAATCTTTTTGTTGATATAACGCGAGAAGTTCTTTTTGATATTTAGAAAAACGAAAATAATAATTTTCTTCTTCTACTATTTCTGGTGTAGTGGAAGAGTGATATTGACACGTGCCATTGATAAGATCATCTTCTTTTACAAATAATTCACAGCCAACGCAATACAGCCCTGTATATTTTTTTTTATAAATATCGCCATTTTGTTCGCATAATTTCCATAGTGCTTGCACTGCTTCGGTATGCCCTTTTTGAGTAGTGCGATAAAAATTAGTGTAGCTGATGTTTAAATCTTTTGATATTTTTTTAAACGTTTCAGCCATTGTATCTACATACGTTTGTGGATCAATGTTTAATTCTTTTGCTTTTTGATATATTTTTGTTCCGTATTCATCTACTCCGATATTAAAAAAGGTTTCATGCCCTGATTGACGAAGTGCTCGTACACGCACATCAGCAATGACAAATTCAAGTGCATGTCCTAAATGCGGGTTTGCATTTACATACGGAAGAGTTGTTGTTATGTACACTGGAACTGGATCTTGGTCGTTCATAGTTAAGCAACTTCGCTTGATATCATACTACGCAATCGTCCTGTTTCTATATCAGTGTATAGCTCTTGCAAAAAACTAACCACAGGGACAGCAATCACAATGCCGACAAATCCTATGAGAGATGCTCCTATTAATAACGCCAAAATAACTAATACTGAAGAGACGCCTGCAATTTTGTTTATCACAATTGGATATATTAAATTATTTTCAAGCTGTTGTAATAGTGTGTAGACAAGAATTACCAAAAGCATTGTGGTCCACCCCAATGATGCAGATACAATGACTGCAGGAATTGCCGCAAGTACTGGTCCGAATACTGGGATTATTTCAAGTACTCCTACTATCACTGCCAAAAAGAGCGCATGAGGAATGTCGAGCGCATACAAAAAAAGGAATGAGAGTACCCCCATGATCAATCCTAAAATAAGTTGTCCTTGAAACCATAGTCCAATTTTTCTTCGGGTACGAATCCACAAATCAAGTACATAGTGTTCATATCTTTTAGGAGTTAACACACGAAATACATCATTCACTCCGTCAGATCGTACTGCAAAAAGAAATGTGAGAACTAAAAATATAATAAAATAAAGAGTATTAGAAAACACAGAAAGAATACTGGCGGTGGTTGTTCCCGCAACTTTTTGTAAGAAAGTACCAAGTGGATTTTGTATATCAATAAATGAACCAATTGAATCAATGTCAATGTTAATACCTGCTTGTGTCAAATAAATGACGATGGAATCGATAACTGTTGGGAGCACTTTTAAGAATGATTGGTACTGTGTCACCATAATCGGCACTAACAAATATAATAAGAAAAAAAGCAGAGCAAAAAAGATTAGATACAAAATTACCATGGCAACAGTTGCTGGAATACGATATCGCATTAAAAATTCTTTTGCTGGTTCAAGTGCTGCTGCAAACACAAGAGAAGCAAGAATTAATGGAACAATTTCTCGAATATTATAAAAAAATATTCCTAGTAACAAAATAGCAAAAATAAGGATTATTGTTCCTGGTTTGATTGATATAACTTGAGGTTGAGGAGTCTGTTGCATAGTTTTATCATAACACAAAGAATCTCCAATGTACTTAAAAAACACTAAGGAATTACTGCTGTTGGCTCCCCGGGGACAACATCAAATAATTCTGTCGTGAGTGCTGGAATGTCTTTACTGATAAGAACCCCCGTGAATGCATCCACGGCTTCCACTTTTGTTTTTTCTGTAAGAGCTAAATTTTTTCCTCTTTGGGTGGCACTTGGCTTAATGGAAGTTCGTATTTCAAAATATCGCTGAGCTCCCTGTCCATTACCTGCCAATCTTGGTATTTTTATAATCACAGTATTGTTTTTAAATTGCCATTCATTTTCTTTAAGCCCATATACAGAAGAATCAGTTGAGCCACCTTCTTCCAATATGGCGAGAGAGTACTCTAATGGTATTGCCATTGAAATATCTTTTATATCATTTCCTGTATTTTTAAGAACATAACTAAGCACATATGAAGTTTTTTGACCGACCTGTGGGGGTATGGGGCCTGCATTTTGAAGTTTTGATGTAGTGTGCAGTGTTCGTGCAAGAACAGAAAGGTTTGTTTCAGAACGAATAGATTTTCGAACGAGCGATTCAAATTTTCTTTCCTCACCCCCAACTGGAGTTGCAATTCCATCTACAAGTAATGAAACTGCTACTCGTTCATTTTTTTGTTCAAAATCTGGCTCCAATAAAGCAAACCCGAATTGCAATGCCACCGACTCTTTTCCATTAATTAATTCAAGCTCTGGTGTTGTATCTTTGTTCCAATATAAAATACCAGTATCTGCATCGAGGATGCCTCCTTTTTCTGCAGTGATAGTTTCTAAATTAACACCATCCCCATCAAAGCGAACCTGCACCGTAACATTAGTTAATGCTTCATTGGTAGAATTATTAACTGTGAGTACACCTGAAATAATTTTTCCAGATGGAATATAAATTGTTGGATCAATAGAATTATTAATTTTTGCAGTAATATCAAGCACGGATTTATCTATTTTAATAAATGATTTACCTTGTCCCACTGGAGTAATGGCAAGTGCACGCGTGGAACGTTTATTTAACTGTGCATCTACAAATACAGATTGTTCGGTATTTTGTTCCCCGCTGAGAAGTCCTCGAACAGTAATCCGTACAGGAGTAGTGTTTGAAAGTGATTCAACAAGCCATTCATTTTTTGTTTCAACATTAAAAAAATCTGGTGTTGAGGATATAGGAGTAAATCCGGGAGGATATTTAGCATACACATACACAGTAGGAAGTGGACGATACGATTCAGATGAGATAACAAATGAAAGATTAGTTGGTTGTCCTGCAACACTATTTGAAAACTCAGGAGAGCTTATTTTTACTGGAGAAGAATTAACTACTACAAATTGTGATTGTTCTACACGAAGAGGTGTTGATACTCCTCGGATGGAATATTCAAGAATGTATTTAATTTCTTTTTTTTCTCCTTGGATGCCAAAATGCACCATAGAGATTTTTTTTTCTTCTGTGGCCGATCCTGCGATAACTGATCCCCACACAACTTCTTCTACTGTGAGTTCTTTACTGCTATCTGCTGTTCTATATGAGTTAGGAGGATACTCAACTCTCATACGCACATTTATCAAATCTGCAGGGTTTCTGTTTATAATTTTAATAAAAAATTCATTTTGTTCGCCTGAGTTTATGGTTGTTGGCCCAAGAGTTGCAATGCGAACCTTTTGAGCAGACACAGAATTATCAATATTAAAATAATAAGTAAATACAGCAATTCCTATAGAAAAAAGAAGGAAAAAAATCGAAAAGAAAAAAAATAAACGCAAAAAATGAAACTCTGGTTTTTGAGTGTGTTGGGTGAGATCGGTTGGAGCGTGAGATGGATTGTTGGTTAGTTTCCCTACAACATTACTTTCCTTAAAATCTTTGTCATAGTTTACCTTGTCCTCTATTTCTTTAATACGCATACTATTATTGTAGCGTATGAATACTTGTACGAGTACGCGAAAGATTAAGCTGGCTTAATGCATAATTTCTTTTCTGCTCAATCTCTGCAAAGTAATTGGTATTGTTCGTACACAAAGATATTGTTTCTTCTGTATTGTGCACCGGCACCCACGAAATCTCTTCGGCAATTCCCAATTCACGTAATATCAAATACTCTGCACATGTACTTGTATACTGTGGATCTTTTTTGTTTTTCAAAAGGTGAGCATACGAACGCAATATAGAAAAAATATAAGGCTCAGCGGTATACACTGGGAGGAGTGCTCTAATGAGACGAAGTGTTCTTACGAATACTTCTTTATGTTTTTGTGATTCCCACATGGTAATAAATGGATCTATGACTTTACCACCAATAAGCACGTATCTTTTCCCATGTACAAAAGACACTGACGCATACCGATATGGATATACCAATGATTTAAGTTTTGACGAAGACACTCTCACAGACTTTGCAAATAGAGGTACTACTCCATGGCTTTCGGTAAAAGCAATAGCGGTTCTGTTCGATTCACCATGTGGAGAAGTGTGTAGTATAAATGCTTCAGTGTGAAATATTGTATACCCATCCATATATCACCATCATAGCGTACGTTTATTGCACACTAATACGAATTGGTTGTTCTTTTGTTACTTCTAATTGAAGAGGTAGCACTCGTAATGATTTTGCTCGTACTTCTTTTAGAAACATCTCTTCATTGCGCCCAATAATGTCTCCTACTTCTCCTGACAATATTTCAACTGATTCAATTAACTCATGAGATGAGCACCCATGTTTTTTTCTGAGATCTTGAACAGAACGAACAGTATCTCTTAATATTCCTTCTTCAAAAAGTTCTTTTGTAATTGTTGTATCAAGAATACATGCATGCCCGTGTTTAATTTCTTTTACATTTAATTCATCTAATAATAAAAATTGCTCTTCTGTAGAAAGCAGGACAGGCACAGTAAGAGATGCAAGTGGTTGGCGCACTTTTATTCCCGCGGACGCGCGTGCCTCAAGCGCTTCAGAAACTAACCCACGAACTAACGCCATTCTTTCAAGTGTCGATGTATTAGTAAAAGAAATACTCGGCCATCGGCACAAATGCACACTCACTGGCATATCATCAGTTCGAAGAATTTGATACACATGTTCTGAAACAAACGGCATTGATGGGGCCATAAGTTTACTTAGTTCTAGCAATACATATTGAAGCGTCCCCCGTGCGTATGCGCCATCTTGAGAGTTTTCTTTAAGACGATCTCTACATCTTCGTACATACCATGTAGAAAGATCATCAATGAATAATTCAAGTGGGTGCACTGCTTCGTCAATTGCAAGATCTTCATATCCTTTAGTGACAGTGTCTGCCGTTCGTTCTAATCGTGCCATGATCCATGTATCAATATAAACAGAAGATTTTTGTTTTGATACATCAAAATTGGCATATGTTGTGTAATAGACCACACAATTAAGCAATCGATTAATCATTTTTTTTGCAACCGTAGACACACCTTCATCTTCAAAAAGAAGATTTTCACCACGAACTACTGGAGAATTGAGCATATAGTGTCGTACTGCATCTGCACTATACATGTTGAATAACTCCATTGGAGAGGTATAATTTTTTTCACTTTTAGACATTTTTTTTCCTTTAGGATCCAATACTAATCCGTTTACAATAACTGACTTGTATGGTGTTTCATTAAAAGCTCCCACCCCAACTGCAAGTAAACTATTAAACCATCCGCGTGTTTGATCTAATCCTTCTGCAATGAAATCAGCAGGAAACCCTTTATGTTGTTTTGGATTGAAATCTTTTGAAGAGTACGCGTCTGGATACCCATGTTGCGCGTATGGCATTGCGCCACTTTCAAACCAACAATCAAAAACTTCTTTTATACGAGTATATGAATTTCCTTGTGTATCAGTAAGAACAAGTGTATCCACATATGGGCGATGAAAATCAATTTCGCCTTTTTCATTTGTTGGAAAATCTCGATACTCAAGACGTATAGGGTCTGCGTGTAGGGTGGAATATCTGTCATACCAACTCCCCTTATGTTCATCCCACGTTGACTGTAGAGGAAGCCCGTCATTTATTAATTGAGCCGCATATATACTACTTGCGTGGGAAACAATTAAAATATTTTTGTTTTTGTACGTAGCATGTATTTTTTTTAATACTTTCATAGTACGCATATACACATCCAACTTTGATTCTACCCCATGAATAGAAAATGCATTATGAATTCCGTATACTTTCTCGTATATCTCGATAAAACTTGCAAAAGACATATTATCTATCTTTGCTTGTACTTCTTGTAAATCAATATCAACAATGATACGCTCTGTCGGATACCCAATTGCTTCAGCGATTGCTTGTGCTGTTTCTCGTGTTCGAGTAAGGGGAGAAGTAATAATGTAATCGATTTTTGCATTTTTCAATGATACACCAGCGTCGTGTGCTTGTTTTCTTCCCTTTTCTGTGAGATGACAAATTTTTTCTTTATCTGAAATATTGTGAATGTTTTGTATATTATTTTCTGCTTCTCCATGACGAACAACATAGACAGTGTTATTTTTAGGCAAATACTGTTTTAGTGTTTGGATACCATCAATGACAATAATCTTTCCCGTAGCATCATTTTTCCAAATAGGAATTGCTGTTCCCCAAAAACGAGTACGCGCGAAAGCCCATTCTGGAATCTCTACAAGAAGATTACCAAATCGGCCATCTCGGATATGATCAGGCACCCAATGAATAGTTTTGTTTGCATCTATGAGATCTTGTTTATACGCAGGTCTATCAATAAACCAAGTTGAAAGTGCGTAATTAAGAAGAGGGACCTTACATCGCCAACAGTGTGGATAACTGTGTACTATTTTTTCTTTTGCAAACAGACTACCCACATGGGCAAGATATTTAATTACTTCAATATCTGCCGACTGTGTGTCATCTTTTTTTTTGACTTCCATTCCATGAAACATTTCCAATTCTTTGATAAAACATCCACTGGTAGTAATGTGATGTTCAATTGGAAGAAGGTGTTCTTTTGCAAGAGCGTAGTCATCCGCTCCATAACATGGGGCAATGTGTACTAACCCAGTACCGCCTTCTTCAGTAACAAAATCTGCGTGATACACTTTAAAACATTTTTCATTTGATTTTGTTTTTGTATATGCAAATGGAGGGGTGTACCGATACTGCAACAAATCAGTGTGTGAGACTTTTTCTTTGATGGATAAATTGTTTTTTTCTGCATATTTCTTTGAAGTGATAACATCCCCTTTTTCTGTACTGGATCGCACATACTCAATATTTTTATTCATTGCAACCGCCATATTCCCTGGGAGTGTCCATGGAGTAGTGGTCCAGACTACCAATGAGACATTGTGCTGCGTAGGAAGGGATACTGTTACTGTAATATCTGTTACATCTTTGTACCCTTCTGATACTTCATTGTTTGAAAGAGTCGTCTCACAACGAGGACAATATTGCATAACCCGATGTCCTTCATGTACTAATCCTTTTTTAAATAAAAGTGAAAATATATGCCACACCGAAAGCATATATGTGGTATCCATTGTTTTATAGTCGTTTTCCATATCAACAAATCGACCCATACGATCAACAAATTTTTTCCATTCATCACGAAAGGTAAGTACACTTTTTCGAGCATGCGCATTAAATACTCCAATACCTAATTTTTCTATTTCTTCTTTTTTATTGATACCTAATTCTTGTTCAACAAATTGTTCAACTGGTAGACCATGACAATCCCACCCCCAACGGCGTTTCACTATAAATCCTCTCATTGTTTTATATCGTGCGATTGAATCTTTTATTGCTCCTGCGAGGATATGCCCCATGTGTGGAAGCCCAGTTGCAAATGGTGGCCCATCAAAAAAAACATATTCTTTTTTTCCAAAAATTTTTTCCGCTATTCGTTGCCACACTGTTTCTGGGGGGATCCCATCTTGAGAACGCTCAAAAATGTGATGCGTGTACCAAAATGAAAGAATAGATGTTTCCCGTTCTTCTGGGTTAAGTATGGGTTGAATTTTTTTAGATTCATCAGAATTGGACATACTCCATGATACACAACGAATAAAAATTTTCTAGAATGTATAGACTATTTAACCTCGAGACCCATTGAGCGAGCTGTTCCTGCAATAATGTTCATTGCTTGATCTATAGAACGTGCATTCAAATCAACCATTTTTTTCTCTGCAATTTTTCGAACATCTTCTTTGCTAATAATTCCGACTCGTTGTGAGCCAGGTTTGCTTGATCCTTTTTCTATTTTTGCATAGGTGCGTAAATAGTATGAAGCAGGAGCAGTGCGCATAATAAAACTAAAACTTCTGTCATCGTATACAGAAATTACCACTGGTACTATTTCTCCAGCCTTATCTTTTGTTTTATCGTTAAATTGTTTACAAAAATCTGCAATGTTTACTCCGGTTGGGCCGAGTGCGGTCCCAATAGGAGGTGCAGGTGTTGCCTTCATCGCTTCTATTTGTAATTTCACTATTTTTTTTACAACTTTTGCCATATATAATTATATTTTTTTTACTTGGAATAAAGCAAGCTTTACCGGAGTTGCTCTTCCAAACATATTCACAGATACTGTTAATTGCTCTCTCGGCAGATCAATTTTAACCACTTGTCCTGTCATTTTTGCAAATGGCCCTTCAGCAATAATAACTACATCATGAAGTCCTATATCTGTATTTTTTAACCCACTGGTATCTTTCATGCGTTCAAACATAGAATCAATTTCTTTTTGATCAAACATAACCGGATGTGCTTTCGTTCCTAGAAACCCCATTGAATGTTCAATGCTTCCAACAATATTTGATATTCTTTCTGACATCTTCATATGCATAATAACAAACCCTGGATATATACGTGCTGTTTGTTCTGTTCGTTTTCCATTTTTAATACGAACTATTTTTTCTTTTGGAATGAGTATTTGTTTTACATCTTCTTGAAGCCCAAAAGTTTCAATACTTTTTTGTAAATCTCCTGCCACAGTATCTTCAAATCCCATGTGCACGCGTAACGCATACCATGCATACACATCTCCAAAAGTAACCGCATCGAGAATGTTTGAAGTCTGTTGTTCCATAATTACATTGTGGTGATAATAAATACTAATTGTTTAAATCCTTTATCAATGAGACCTATAAAAAATCCAGCACATATTGCAACAACAAGAACGAGTATGCTTAGACTTATGGCACGAGAAAAAGACAACCAGCGAATGTTTTTGAATTCTTTTAACGAAGCAATAAGATATGACATAGTATTCCAAGTATTGCATTATTTTTTTACAGGTGCAACCCCATTGTTATATATGATCAAGAAAAGACGTTTCTGCTGGTAATATTTGTGCAAATGGTTCACTTAATAGCACAAAAAGGTGAGTGTAGCCCGTGAGAAACACAAGTCCTATTGCAATAAGAAAAACCCCGCTCACGAATTCTGCAGTACGCAGTACCCATGTATGTTTATAAAACCACTTTTCAGCACGTGTGTATCCACTAGCAATAAGAAGAAATGGAACTGAAAGCCCAATAGAAAAAATTAATAAATATGCTCCACCAAGGAGTACTGTCCCTGTGGTACCCGCAAGAGTAAGCACACTCCCAAGAACTACTCCTATGCATGGGGTCCATCCTGCAGCAAATATTGTCCCCATAAAAAACGGTGTGGTTGATTTTGTTGAACTGAGAGAAAATGGCGTGTGAGCATTCATCCATATATGAATACTGGAAAACATATTTCCTATCACGCTATTCACTAGTGGAATAACGCGCAAACTATACACTCCAGTAATAATAAGAAATGCTCCTCCTATGTGAATGAGTGCTTGTTTAAAACCTAACACAATTAATGCAGACTGAGTAAAATACCCAAGGAGTCCAACAATGACTCCAAAAAAAGTGTACATCACGGTAAACCCAAGACAGAAAAATATCACACGAAAAATTCTTTCTTTTGGAATGCTTGTTTGTTGTAAAAGTATTCCTAAAAATCCAAATACTACTGGCAGTGTACACGGAAGAATTGCTGTGATAATTCCTGTGAGAAATACTGTTCCAAATGTAAATAAAATTGTAACATCCATACTACTCTTTTCTAATTTGAGTAATTGCTTGTAGGAGTATCTGTTCAGGAATTGCCCCTCCCAATGCATGTGCTTTTTTTGTTTTTCTATTTACAATAAAACCACCCGGCGTACCATTCACGCCAATGGCACTCCCCTCTATCACATTACTGTCAACCATTTTTCTTGCACTGGATTCTTTTTCTAAACATGCATCAATCTGTGATGTAGAGAGCCCGAGACTTTTTGCGTATCTACGATAGAGTGTTTCATTTTGCGGTATAGTCTCAAAATTATCAAAAATACCATTAATGAATTGCCAAAGAGCTTTTTGTCCTTTATGCTCAAGCACACATTGAGAAATGTATGACCCAATTGGTGCAGTGGGGTGTAATTCTATAATTGGAAATTGTCTATACAGCCACACTACTTTTCCCTTTGATTCATCTACAACTTTTTTTACAGTATTGTGAAAACGGAAACAAAATGGACATTGTAAGTCAGAGTACTCAATAATCATAATATCTGCCGTCGCAAGATTTCCGTATACCCCATCACTTGATCGCACACTGATAATTGCATCAGTAACTGATCCTTGTGTTACTGTTGTTCGTGCTCCCACATTGTGTCCAATAATGTAGCCCGCTACAACACCAAATAGAAAAACAACAGCAAATACAATTGTCTTTGAATGGTGCTCTATTGCAAGTTTTGTTTTTTGGAACATCATATATTTTTTTTGTTTATATCGTCAATAATTTTTTGCAGTCCACGATATGGTTGACTATATGAAAATTGTACTGGAAATCCATCAACAAAATATACAATAAATGGTGTTCCGTGAGCAAATAGAGAAGTTGCTTCTTTTGTTTGTGATGCTATTTTCTTATCAAAATCATTGTTTTGTAAACATGTATTCATATCTTTTTTTTGTATCCCAATGGATAAATAGTATCTCTCTACTTCGGATTCATTTATTTTTTTAAAATTATTAAAAATATAATTAACATAATCCCAAAAGAAAGTTCTCCCTTTAAATTGAGCGATGCACTCACCTACTTTTGCACGTAGTAAGGAATCTTTGGTTTGCTGTGGGAGTAAATGGCGATATACTAAATTAACTTTTTTTTCTTTCACTAATCGTTCTAACCCTTGTTGTGTTGCAGCACAAAAAAAACAGGAGAGGTCTGAATATTCAATTACTGTAATTCGTGATTTTGGATCTCCTATATAATGGTCTTCTTTTGATATATTTCGCACACCCTTCAAAACAGTTTGTGTGCCTAAGATATTAAATTTTTCAGAGATATAAAAAATTGGAGAAAATAAAGCACTTTTTGTATATCCAAGTACTGCAATAATGACACAGATAGCAATAACCACACTCACGAGCACACTTTTTTTCATATATGTATAGTATACACGTATCAACTATACCAATGCGCTCTTACGATCGAGCATATTCAATAATTTTTTTAAACAAGTCTGGATGTTTCGCGGCGAGTTCTGATAATACTTTTCTATTAAGAGGAGATTTTTTTTTCTTGAGAGCCCCCATAAATTTTGAATATGAATATCCAAGAGCACGAGTTTCTGCAGTGATGCGCACTTGCCACAATGCACGGAACTCACCTTTTTTCTTTCGACGGTGGTGGAACGCTCTATTTCCTGCGTGGAGCACTGCATCCTTTGCTTGTCGTTCTTTTGAACTTCTATTCCAACGGTATCCTTTCGCCTTTTTTAAAAGGTTTTTTCTTCTTTTGAGACCATGAACTGCGCGTTTAATTCGTACCATATGCTTGTGCTGTTCGGATAAATCGATTGGTCATTTTTTTGCTCAACAGTATTGGGCGGAGTCCTTTGCGGTTAAGTTTTTTTCTGCGTGATTGTTTCGCATTAAGGTGAGTATGCCCAGGTTTACGTGTAAGAAGCTTTCCATTTCTGGTAATTTTAATACGCGATAAAAATCTTTTGCTTACTTTCATAATGTGATAATTATTTTTTCTTTTGAATAACCGCAGAAAATCCTTTTGGGCTTTTTCGTATCTCCTCAATGTAGGTGTATTCTGTTGAGAGCATGTTTAAAAAAATTTCAAACTTGTTTTTCAAAAAATGCTCGTCTATAGCTTTATACCTCCCCGAGAGAAATAAATCAATATGCACTTTATACCCTTCATTGAGCCATTCAGACACCATGCGTACACGCATATCAAGCATATTACCTTGTGTGGTTGGTTTGATCTGTATTTGTTTCATCCCATCTATCTTTCCTTTTTCTTTGTCTTTGCCAGACCATTCTTTCTTTTTCTTGTTGAGATCATATTGATATTTTCCATAATCAGTAATTTTGGCAACTGGAGGATTGGCATTTGGTGAAATTTCTACTAGATCGAACCCTTGTGTTGCAGCGAGGGCAATTGCTTCTTTAAGTGGAAGCACACCTATATTTTCATCTTGATTTCCTAATACACGAACTTCTTTTGCACGAATTTCATTGTTAATACGAACACGAATCGCCGCACGAGCTTTATGAGCGTGATACATCATATGCGAGAAATAACATAATACGCACCATATGCACCAAACAAACCAACCATCATGTCTTTTCCAGTATCTATCCAATAGAGAGACCCCATAGGAACTTCAGTACGTGCAATAAATACTTCAAAAAATTCCCATACAATGACAACTGCAATAATAGAGCCCCACCGCCACATCGGTGCATTGTAGAAAGATTCCAACATAATAATCCTTGTATATCCATACCATATACCAAAACCTGATATGACTCCTCCCAGCCAATGAGTGATAATATCAAGCAACGGGTATATTTCATACCATTGGTATGAAAGAAATGTACTATGTGTAATAAGTAAAAAAGCACTAGCAATAAGCCAGAGCAAAAGAATATTGAACCTTTTTTTATATTTTTTTATTTCTGCTGGAGTTGGATTGAAAGAAGAATCTCGCATACTATATTGATTCAGAGTATAAAATTCTTTCATGCACTGTATCGTATGCTAAACATTCAGCTGGAGTAAACCAAATACTTATTTCTTTTTCTGCATCTTGCTTGTTTCCTGATGCATGAATAAGATTTCTCACTGAACGATTTTGTTTATCTGCCATTTGATATGAATCAATAACATAGTCCCCTCGTATTGTTCCAACATCAGAACCAAGTGGATTTGTTCCTCCAACCATTTTTCTTACTAACGCAATTGCGTGCCCTCCTTCAAGTACACACGCAACAACAGGCCCTGATGCCATGTATGTGATAAGCTGTTGAAGAACTTTTTCTCCTTGTGCCATAGGGTCAAATCCATCAAGTGATTCACCACGCTCAATAAGAGATGCTTTAAATTTTTCCCCTGTGAGCCGAACCCAATTTGGATCTACTTCATAGTGGTTTCTCACATGTGATTCAGTTGGATGTACCATCTTGAGTGCTACTATTTTAAGTCCAATTTTTTCAAAACGAGAAATAATTTCTCCCATCAAGACACGTTGAATTGCATCTGGTTTTAAAATGATGAGCGTTCTTTCTTTTTCTGGATAATTGTATGCCATGCGAACAGTATAACAGTTTGTTTTGTGAAACGCAAAAACTATGCGCACACAATGGGGGCACCATCAGTAATGATAATTGTATGCTCTACATGCGCTGCGCGTAGACCACTTTTTGTAATATATGTGAAGCCGTCGGCTGCAAGTTTTATTCTTGGATCGATCCCTTCAATACAAATTGGTTCAATTGCAATCACCATATTCTTTTTTAATTTTGAACCAGTGTCTGGATCTCCTATGTTTGGAATAAAAGGTTCTTCATGTAACACTTTTCCAGTTCCGTGTCCTCCTAACTCTGGAGATACACAAAATCCCCCTTCCATAATTGCTGTCTCGATAACTGAACCAATGGTCCCTGTGTATGAACCAGCGTATGCAACGGTAAGTGCAAGAGAAAGCGCTTTTTCAGCAACACTGACAAGTTTTTTTGATATATCATCTCCCGATCCCACGATATAGCTGTGAGCTGCATCAGTAATCATTCCTTGATAGGTAACCCCAGCATCAATTGAAACCACATCCCCCTCTTGTAGAATATATTCTTTTTCTGTGGGAATACCGTGTACCACTTCTTCATTTACTGAAATGCACGAAGACGCTGGATATGGACGTTTTGCGCCGTATGGTTTATACCCAAGAAATGTAGGATTTGCTTTTTGTGACAAAATATATTCTCTTATTATTGTGTCAAGTTCTTTTGTAGTAATACCAGCCCGCACTTGTGCATGGGCACGAGCGTGCGCTTCTTGTAAAATTTTTCCAGACGCTATAATATCGTCTCTTTCTTTCTGTGTTGTAAGTATCATATATGAGTACGTATAGTAATAGATATTTCTTTTGGATCTCCAACTCCATTAATGTGCATCACATGTATGTCGGGATCTAATTGAAAAAAATCCAAAAGAGCTTTCGCTTCTTTTAAGTATATCATTTGTCTTTGTTGTATGCTATCTCTGGTATCGTCAAGTCTTTTGCGTAATAACAAACGCTCTACTGATTCTTCAGTAGGGATATCAATATGAATCACACATATATTTTTTATACCAATATATTTCAACAGTTCTATATGCAATTGCGCCTCTAATAATTTACGTGTACCATCAATTAACACAAATGAATCTTTTTTATATGAAAAAAGAATTTCTCTTGTAAAAAAAAAGACAGGTAACGCAGAAGGAACAATGTTGCCCGTTTGCATGGTATGAGAAACATGTGCACTGTATATTTGTTTGGCAGAGACATATTCTCTTAAACACGCACCCTGTTCAACAACTAAACAATTTTTCCCTTCTTGAATGAGATGTTCTTTAAACATTTTCAACTGTGTCCCCTTTCCTGCTCCAGGAAGCCCAATAAAAATATATGCTTGATATTTTTTATCTTGAATCATACTGTACTATACCGTGTAAAAATTATAAGCAACGCTTCCACATTTATATTACTGATATTCTTGTGTAAATCTTTTTATATATATCAAATACAACTGATACTATAATAAGAAGTGAGGTCCCACCAACGGTAATAAGTAATGTATTTACTCCTGGATCTGTTAATAAATAAGGCGAGGCCGCAATAATAGCAAGGAACACAGAAGCATACAATGTAATTCTATATAAAAGAGTGTCAAAATAAGCAACAGTTTCTTCGCCTGGTCTTTTAGAAGGAATAAATGCTCCTTGTTTTTGAAGAGATTCTGATATTTTTTTGGTATTAAATGAAATAGGTGCATAAAAATATGTGAAGGCTACTGTGAGAACAAATACCAGTGATGCAGATACCCACCCAATTGCTATGGTGTTGTATATTTTTTCTGACATTGAAGAAACAAGTGCGATGTCACTTGTTTGGAAAAATCGTGAAATAAACTGAAGCAGTGAGTAAATTGTTAAAGAAAAAATTATTGATATCACTCCAACTGAATTAACTTTGATAGGAATGTATGTATCAGTACGACGATCTACTACAGATTGTGACACACCGAACCGAGCATACGAAGCTGGCACTGGTCTATCGGCATCATTCATCCAAACTGAAACCATAACAAAAAGAAAGAATATTACTAGCAACAAAAGATATGTAAGAGCATCTAGTTGGTTAATAACGAGCTGATTTAATACTGTGGGGATATTTACTACAATGCTTACAAATACAAGAAGAGAAATCCCATTTCCTATACCAAATTCAGTAATAAGTTCTCCTATCCACATGACAAGAGCTGATCCAGCAACAATGAGTACCACTGACACAATAAAGTTAAATACATCTAAACTCGGAAAAATCCCTTGAGATTTAAAATACAAAAGAATACCTATTGCATTAATTGCAGACACTGGAATTGCAAGCATGCGAGTCCATTGATTAATTTTTGATCTTCCTATTTCTCCTTCTTCGTGATACATCGAATGAAGAGTTGGCACCACAGATGTGAGCAATTGTATAATAATAGAGACGGTAATGTAAGGAATTACCCCCAACATGGCAATTGAAAATTGAGACAAAGCTCCTCCTGAGAAAAGATTGAATACTCCCAAAAGTGCATTGTCAGATAATAGATTCGCAAGAGTGGCGGTATCTGCAATAGGAAGAGGAACTGCAGCAATAACCCGAAACAGTATAATCCCAACAAACAAAAATAGTATCTTTTTTAAAAGAAAAGTATCTTTAAAAAAACTAGATAGATATGTCATAGCGTCTAATATAACACATACTAACGAATCGTTCCACCTAATTTTTCTATTATTTTTTTAACATTTTCTGTGTAAAAACAACCACGAACAGTAAGTTTTTTGGTAAGTGTACCAGTTCCTACTATTTTTGGCATGCGTATTTTGCCCTTTTGTTTTTTAATTAAATGTTTTCTTGAAAGAATTGCAGGAGTTACTTTATCACCTGAATTAAAATGAGCTTCAAGTTTTGTAAGCGCAATCGCTTGAGGAGCAAGAATAGCAGCATCCACTGAAAGAGCTCTATTTTTTCCGTGCCCTCTTAATTTTGGTAAACTTTGAATAAAATCTCTAATCGCTGGTTTCACTGAATGCCCCGCACGCGCAGTTTGTCCTTTTCCTCCTCGACCAGATGTTTTACCACGAGAACCTCCTCGTCCAAAGCGTCTTGATTTTTTGTTTTTAAAAGTGAAAGTATACATAAATAATTATGATGTAAATTTTTGAAGAGCTTTAATTGTTGCTTGTGCATTATTAATTGCGTTTTTGCTACGAGAAAGAATTTTTGCATTAATTCCTTTGATACCAGCAAGAGATGCTACAACTCGCACTGCTCCTCCTGCTACGAAACTTTGACTCGGTCGAAGAATTACGGATGAAGCACAATACTTTGCTGAAACATCGTGAGGGATACTCCCATTTTTAGTCAGTGGAATTCGAATCATATTTTTTTTTGCTTGTGTAAGAGCTTTTTCTGTTGCTGATGCCATATCAAGTCCTTTCCCTGTACCAATGCCAACGCGTCCTTGTTTATCACCCACCGCAACGGCTACTGCGAGAGACATTCTTCTTCCTCCAGCAACAACACGAGTCACTCTTCGTGCTGATAATACTTTTCTATCAAATTCGCTTCTCTGTCTTGGTTGTGAACGATGTGATCTTCTTCGAGCCTCTGCGTGTTTTGTTCGTGAACGACCTTTTTCTTGTGCAGGTGCTTGTGTAGAACTAGTAGGAGAATTATTTTCTATTGGTGTGTTTGTTGGTTCAGTCATATAGTTATGTATACACTATTGTATTTAAAATGTCAGCCCACCTTTGCGAGCGCTGTCAGCGAACGCCTTCACTGTTCCCGTGTAAAGAAATCCTCCTCTGTCAAAACATACCTTTTTGATTCCTTTAGCGATTGCTTCTTTTGCAATTGCAACCCCTAATTCTTCTGCTTTAGTTTTTCTTCCTTTGGTGGAAGTTTTCATTGAAGAAAGACCAAGAAGTGTTTTTCGAGCAGTATCATCTATGATTTGTGCGTATACTTGTTTGTTTGAACGGAAAAATGCAAGTCTAGGACAGTCAGCAGTTCCTATGATTTTAGAACGAACTCTAAAATGTCTTCGAATACGGCGTTGCTTTTTTGTTTTAAGAGTTGTCATATGTTTTATGTAGTTGCTTTTTTACCTTGTTTTCGACGAATTACTTCAGTGCTATATCTAATGCCTTTTCCTTTGTATGGTTCTGGTTTTTTAATAGCACGTATTTTTGCAGCAAAATTACCTAATAATTCTTTATCATAACTCTCTAATGTTATGTGATTATCTTTCACACTAGCGGTTATTTCTTTTGGTACTGGCACTTCCACTGGATGTGAAAACCCAAGACGCATCAGGATAACATTTCCTTTTAATTCAGATTTAAAACCAACCCCTTCGATTATTAAAACTGTTTTGAACCCTTCAGTCACTCCTTTTAACATATTACGTGCATGAGAAGCGTATGTTCCCCATAATTTTTCTGTCAGTTTGGTATTTGATTTTTTAACAAATGAAAGTGCGCCATTTGCATACACTGCATCTATTTCATTGCGAAGTTCTCGCATCAAAGTTCCTTTCGGGCCTTTAATGGTGAGGGTTCTTCCATCAACTTTTACTTCAACTGGTGGAGTAATTGTAAGCGCTATCTTTGCAAGTCTTGACATATTACCAAATTGTAAAAAGAACTTCCCCACCAACCATTTCTTTTTTTGCCTCTTCTCCGGTCATAATTCCTTTTGGAGTTGAAACGATAACTTTTCCTTTTCCATTTTTAAAAGGTTTAAAATCTTTTGCGTGGGCATACACTCGTTTCCCAGGTTTTGACAAACGGTGTACATCGTGCACTTTATGTGTGCCGTGTTCATCATATGCAAGAGTAATCATAATACGTTTTTTTGATCCTTCCCCTACAATATCAAAGCTTTGAATAAATTTTGTTAATTGTAAAGTTCGTACCACTGCATGTTTTAATTTAGAATAAGGAACCTCTACACACGGATGGCTCACACACCCAGCATTTTTGATGCGCACCACGAGATCTGAAATAGTATCTGTTACCATGATGATTTTTTAAACCCAGGAACATGACCTAGAAGTATCTGTTCACGAGCGACGATACGAGACACACCAAACTTACGAAGATACCCACGAGGGCGTCCTGTAATTGAGCATCTATTTCTCACACGCACTGGAGATGAGTTACGAGGTAATTTTTGTAGGCCTTCCCAGTCTCCCGCTTCTTTAAGTTTTTTTCTTTTTTCAGCGTAGCGCGCCACGAGCAATATTCGCTTTTTATTTCGTGCTGTAACAGATGTTCTTGCTCCCATAATTATTGTATCTAGCAATATCAAATATTTTCTTGTATAGAGTAAATTATTTTACACTAAACAACAATACACTGATTGACTAGATATCTTAATTTATAACAAAAAAATAGAAGAAATGCAAGGATTGCAAAAAACCATCATAGTGGTGGTTACTCGAAAAATTTAGAAATATCAGGAATGTCTGTATTTTCTTTTGAAGATTCTTTTGTTGAAGGATTCAAACGCTCTTTTATTTCAACAAGCACTTCCTCAAGGGGCCGAGCATATTTAAGAGAAGAATACTTTACGACAATATCCCGTACTTCTTTTATTCCATCTGGAGCAAATCGAATTTTCATTGAAAATGGCTTTGTTGGAGCATTGCGAACTAAATATCGAACGAACCCATTAAGATTTTCAAGTTCGGTAAGGTCTTGACTGTCCACCTCTGAACCAAATTGTTTTTTGATAATATCTGCATCTTCAATACCTATACGGAATGAAACAAATGAACCAACGTTTCCGAGTACTGCTGCGAGAATATCCTCAGGCAATTGTTTCATATATTGGTGCGCAACAGTTAAACTCAAACGGTACTTACGAGCTTCAGAAAGAATAGTTCCAATTGATTTGGTAGTGAAGTTTTGAAATTCGTCAATGTAGAAATAAAATGGTACCCGATCATTTTCTGGAATATCATCACGAGAAAATGCAGCAAGTGTTAGTTTCCCTGTTATCATCATACCTATTAAGTTTGCGTTAATTTCTCCGATGCGTCCTTTGGAGAGCTTTCCTAATAAGATTTTTTTGTTGTCCATAATATCTCTAAAATTTATAGACGAACGAGATTGCCCTATGATTGGGAAAATATAATCGTTTGCAATAAATCCGTTTATTTTTGAAGTAATGTATGGAGCGGTTTCTTCGAGAGACAAATCTCCCTTTACTTTTTCAGCTTCTTCAATCCAAAAACGACGCACTGTGTCATTTTTACAATTTGCAAGAAGTTTTTTTCTATAATCTGCATTAATAAGTACTGATGGAACTTCTACCAGTGTGCCATATTCATCGACACTTCCTTCCATTAAAAGAAGAAGTGCATTTCGCATATACTGATCAAAGAATGGCCCCATTGTCTCTGCTGAGAAAAGAGTTCTAAAAATTGAAATCATTTCATTTACAATAAAGGTTCTTTGCTCAGGTCTGCTTCTATCATACTCAAGCATATTAAGACCCATCGGCATAGCCACATTGCTAGGATCAAATACTATAACATCATCCAGTCGATGTTCTGGAATTGTGCTCATAATTTTTTCTATAAAGTCTCCGTTTGGTTCAAGTACACATACACCTCTCCCTTCTTGAATATCTTGCATCACCGCACTATTCATAAATGCAGTCTTACCTGTACCAGTTTGCCCAATGATATATAAATGACGCAATCGTTCTGGTGGCTCTATCCGAACTTCTTTTGATACACCATTAAATTCGTTATCCCCCATAAGCAAACCGGTAATTGGTAAATCAGATGGAGCAGATAATTTTCTACTTTTTAAATGTTTAATATCTTGCATTTGAATCTCCACGTTCGGTAAGTGAAATACACTTGCGATTTCTTCTGTGTTAAGTGTCAGAAGTTCATTCTCATCAAAAAGACGGAAGATATATTTAAAGAAAAATGGTTTTGTTTTTCTTTTCTCTAATACAAAAGAATTGTATCCGGGAATACTGAATTGTTTATACTCTCCGTATATGTTTTCAAATATTCTTTGTGTCAGTAGCGGGTCTTCGGTTGAAATTACTAACCGCATGTTAATATCATACAAGTGCTTATCTTTTTTCTTTTTTATTTTTTCAAAATACTCCGCATCTGTTGATGAAAGTTCTTTCTTGCCTCCAAACAATAACTCTGTTGTCCAGTAATAATACGCATACACATAATCTCCAAATGACAAGGAGGCTGCCACTTTAAATGGAGTTTTGTGTTCCATGCTTTTTATAATTTCCAACATTTCTTTCTGTCTTTGACGAGCTGGACGAATACACATTTGCAGTGCTAACCCAACATTATCTTGTTGTGCACGAGCAAATACGTTAAGCACAGAAGAAAATATGTCTTGATTGGTGTCGGTATATGTACGCAACGGAAGAGCAAAGTGTTTTTTCTGTATTAACGCTGCCCCCATATCATTGTTTCCTTCACGAAACGGCGTGTAATCAGGAACTTCTATTACTTGTGCTGTAGTAAAAATACGATGAATCGTATCCCGCGTTGGTTTAATATAATGCGTTGGAACAATACAATAAAATACAATATCATTGTTTGAGTTGGCGACTGCCACTTCAAATGTGATGTGTTCTGAATCAAGAATTACTAAATCATCAATCAATTGTTCAAATAATTTTATTTTATCAGTGCCCCCCTGCCCTTCATCTGCACGTTTCACTACAACGCGAAGTAATCGATAGTCAATTGCATCTCGTGTCTTTTTTTGATTCTGAAGATATTCATACCACACTACAAATACAAACACAGATACTCCTATACTTATTGCAAGAATAAATGGGTTCGATCGAAAAAGAAATCCAACCCCTACAAGCACTGCGACACTTCCTACTACCACCCCTATGCCCTCAGTGGAAATAGTAGAAAAAAAAGATTTTTTTTTCTTTTTAATTTGCTCTGCAAAAATTTTTTCAGCAAGTACATCATGAAAAATATCAAATGGAAAATTTGGTTCCTTTTTTTGTACTTCATATACTGTTTTTACAATTCCATCAGTGAGTGCTTGAGATACATATTTATTTACTTTACTTTCCATGTGTGTGGATAATGAAGATATATTCTCCACAAATTCACCATCAGGTTTTTTTAAAGCGAATGATATTTGCTTTTTTTCAAATAATATATGCAAAGCTTCTTTTATTGCTTCTCGTTCTTTAGTACGCGATGCACTTCCACCACTTCCCAATGAAGAAGCATTCTCTGGTGAAGAGAGAACCTGATCTTTCAATTCTTTGTCAATTTCTTGACGTATGAAAGTCATCTCATCTTTAATAGTGTCAAACACTGGGGCGTCCCCTTCACGCGCATTATATTGCATATACTATCAGTATAGCGTAGCATCACTGAACAATTACACAAGACGCGAGATTCGTTTTATCATTTTTTCTGTTTCTATTTGAGCAGAAGTAATATACTGTTGAATGTCCTCAATTCGAGTAAGTGTTCCTTCCTCTAGAGAAAAATATTCGTCTATTCGTACTTGTTCAAGAAACCACCTGTTGTGTGAGATTATTATTACTATTCCTTTATAAGAATCTAACATTTGTACAATTGCACGAACACCTGATATGTCTAAGTTGTTAGTTGGTTCATCAAGAATTAAAGTGTTTACGCCAATTGAAGCAAAACATGCAAGGAGTAATCTCGCACGAGTACCGGAAGATAGCCCCTCTATTTTTGCATTAAAAACACCTTCAGGTAAATGATATTTTTTTATCATATGATGAACTCTTTCTTTGTTTAAATCAGTTTGAGATGTAACAAATTCAATAACAGTTTTGCTTCTCTCCGCACGTTCTTGTTGTTGAAGTAAATCTCCAAAAACAATATTTTCACTTACCTTCAGCTCTCCGTCCAATGGAGAGAGCACTCCTAAAATTGTTTTTACAAGTGTTGTTTTCCCTTCTCCATTTCCTCCCATAATACATATTCGTTTTCCTGGTGTAAGGTTTGCAGAAAACGGACCGATTCTTAGAGTTCCTTTTTTGTTGTGTGATACTTTATATCCTGCAACTACATCTTTTAAACTAATTGATGGATTTTTTTCTAAATTTTTTGGATGAATCTCGATAACATATAGTTCTTCTTCGAATGGTTTTTCAGCAACTTCTAGCATTTCCATTCTTTTTTTTAACACCCGTGAAATATGCATTTCCCTGCTAATGGCTTCCCTTATCAGATCAGCTGACTTTATCTCACAAGTCTCTCCATCAATATTGTCTATCATTTGTTGCCTATTTTGCACGATTCTTCTTAATTTTTTAAGTTGTGTAAACTTTTTTTGATAGTCTTTGTATGCTTGGAGTTCTTCTAAATACTTTTTTTCTTTTCTTTCAAGATAATCGGCGTATGACCCTCTAGAAAATTCTGCACCTTCTAATCCATTTATTTCAAGTACACGATTTGCAACTTTTTTTAGAAAATATAAATCATGAGAAATTATAAGCATTGATTTTTTCTCTTGGGCTAAATATTCCTCAATCCAAAGGAGTGACTTCATGTCTAAGTTGTTGGTCGGCTCATCAAGCAAATACACATCTGCATTTTCAAGTAAAAATTTGATAAAAAGTACTTTTGATTTTTGTCCTCCGGAGAGTTTTTGGAGATTTACTGTATATATTTCTTCAAAAAGACCAAACCCATCCATAAATGGAAAAATTTTATGTTTTTCAAATAGTCCGTGCTTTGAATCTTGTATGTACTCTTCAACAGTTCTGTTATCTTCAAGTGGAATTTCTTGTGGTAAATATGCAATTTTCTTTCCGTCTGCAATAATTATCTCTCCATTGTCTATATCTTCAATTCCTATAATGCATTTAAGCAAAGTGCTTTTACCGACACCGTTTTCTCCAACTACAGCTATTTTATGCCCTTCGTCCACCTTAAAAGATATCTTGGCTAATACCTCACGTGGTCCAAAACTTTTTGCCATATCGGTGACAGAAAACAACATGATACTATCTTATCAACAAATAAATCACAAGTAAACTATAAAAAAATACTAAACTAATCTTGCTATTTTTTTCACCATTTTAGCAGATTCTGCTTTTGCATCTGTAATATATTTTTCAATATCTGCTATTCTTTCAAGAGTACCGTCTTTAAGAGAAAAATATTCGTCTATTCGTACTTGTTCAAGAAACCACCTGTTGTGTGAGATTATTATTACTATTCCTTTATAAGAATCTAACATTTGTACAATTGCACGAACACCTTCTATGTCGAGATGGTTGGTTGGTTCATCAAGCACAAGAGTATTTACACCCAATACTGCAAAACACGCAATGAGAAGCCTCGCTCGTGTCCCAGAAGACAACCCTTCTATTTTTGCATAAAAAATATTTTCTGGGAGATGATATTTTTTAAGAATATGCCTAGCTCGTTCTTCATTGCAATGTGTTTCTGACATCATAAATTCAATTACTGTTTTACTTCTTTCTGCACGTTCTTGCTGTTGAAGAAGATCCCCGAAAATAATGTTTTCACTTATATCAATTGTTCCTTCAAGTGGATTAAGATCACCGAGTATTGTCTTGATAAGTGTTGTTTTCCCTTCTCCATTTCCTCCCATAATACATATTCGTTTTCCTGGAGTTAATGTTGTTGAAAATGGGCCAATAGCAAGGGATCCTCTTTTGTTATGAGCGTGCTTATACCCTGCGACTACATCTTTTAATCGAATTGATAAATCAGTTTCTAAATATTTTGACTGTATTTCTATTTCATAAACATCTTCTTCAAATGGTTTTTCTACTATTTCAATTTGTTCCATTTTCTTTTTTAACACTTGAGACTGTGACATGCCAGATGTTGCACGATCTTTTTGAAATCCAGAAGTATATTTATCTGAGTCAGATGTCTCATGCGTGTCTATATCTTTTTGTTTATCTTGTATGCTACGACTTGTTTTTTCTAATTGAGTCATTTTTTTTCTGTATTCTTTATACGCTTGCATTTGTTGTAAAAAATGTTTATCTTTCCGTTCTAAATAATCAGCATAACTCCCCCGAGAAGAAGAAATGCCATCTTCTCCTGTTAATTCAATCACTCGATTCGCAACTCGCTTCAAAAAATACACATCGTGAGAAATAATAAGCATAGATTTTTTTGTTTGTGATAGATACGCTTCAAGCCACAGAAGCGCTTTCATATCTAGATTATTTGTTGGTTCATCTAACAAATACACATCAGCATCTTCAAGTAAAAATCTTAAAAATAATACTTTTGATTTTTGTCCACCAGATAATTTCTGAAGTGGGGTCACCCATACATGTTGAGAAAGTCCAAACCCATCCATAAGAGCAAATACCTTGTGTTCTTCAAATTGTCCTTGTGCAGAGCTTTGTACATATTCTTTTGTCGTGCGTGAATCTTCTATGGATATTTCTTGAGGAAGGTATGCAATCCGTCTGCCATCTGCAATATCAATTGTACCTGCATCGACCTCTTCTATTCCTGCAATACACTTCAAAAGAGTACTCTTTCCAACACCATTTTCACCAACGAGTGCAATTTTTTGCCCTTCGTCTACTCTAAAAGAAAGATTTGAAAAAACATCATGGGGCCCAAAACTTTTTGCTATATCAGTGACAGAAAACAACATGATACTATCTTATCAACAAGTAAGTCACAAGTAAACTAACGCGACTGTTTTACTACTGGAGCTACCCCATCACGTGGGTATTCTCCATTCTTTTGTACAATCGAAATAACATAACATTGCTCTCCAGCGGTTGAATGATAGAAAGATTCGGTTGAAACAAATTGAGATTTATTTACTACTGATTGGCTAGGTAAAGCGAATATGCCACATACTGTATATGTTGATTGAGATACTTTTCTGTAAGATACATTAGAAGGAAGACCCCGAATAATAGTGTGTACTTCTTCTGGAGTATTTGCATGCACGTGATAATATTCAAGAACTTTTGATCTAATTGTTTCAAAATTAGTTACTATTTGATTATCAATTTTATATTTTCTCACTTGTACTGGATTAACGACCTTTATACCAACAATAACAAGGACAAGTACTATACAAGAAAAAACAATTCCAATACGAAGAGATGTTTCTCTGTGAGTATGCCAATAATGTCCCCATGCAAGACGATAATAATAAAATACCGCCCCTGCTAATGTAACTGTTGCAATGCTTCGTAGTATAAATCGCAATGAAAGATCTCCTGAAAGAAAACTCCCAATAGTTTGAATAGCCACAACACCAATTGCGATCACAGAAAAAGTTACAGCACAGGCAATAATTGCTTGTCGTATTCTTGCAATCCATACCCCCCATGTTAATGGATCAGATATATTTACCTTTCGTGTTAAATAAAATAAAATGCTAAAAGCAGTAATGAGCATTGCAACTCCAAACCCAACTGATGAAGAAATTCGTTCCGTATCCCATACTGAATCAAGTGTGTCAGGAACATAATAACGAATTGCACCAAATGTTACAAGAAAAAAACCAATGATAGTCATAATGAGCGTTACCAAAATACCAATGTGCACAAAAAGAAGTGCCACCGCTTTTGTCTCCTCACCGTGTAATGGTTTTTGAGAAATTTTTTTTATCATATTATAAGTATATATGAATATATATTATCCTTTGCGCCATTCAATAATGCTAGATGCGCTGAACCGTGATTTTTTGAGTGTGGCATACGGGTCGTTTTCACTTCTGTACCCAAGTGCTAAAAGCGTACACACAGTGTATTCATTGTCTATTCCGATGCAATGATTTACCAATGGAGCAACAAATCCTTCCATAGGAGCTGAATCAATTTTCAAAAGAGATGCACTTGCAATCATCATTCCTAAAGGAATATATGTTTGTCTTGCATTCCATGCCTGCATACCCCCTGCACCACGAAATGGATTAAGTGATGACAATTTTTTAATATGCACAGCCTGCTTGATTGCATTTTTAAACCCTTCAAGAGAATCTTTGGAAATATTTCTTGTATGTGCCATATCGGAAATATATGCATCGATATCTTTTTGTGTAATATTTTTTTTGTATGCAAGCGCAATTACATGAGAACAGGTTGTTATTTTTTCTTGATTGAAACAGATAGGAACTAATTTTTTACGAAGTGCAATATCAGTAATCACAATAAATTTCCAAGGCTGAAGTCCAAATGAAGAAGGAGCCAGTCTTCCCGCTTCAAGAATAGTTTTTATATCACTGTCAGATATTTTCTTTTTTTCGTCAAACACTTGTACAGCATAACGCCAATTAAGAGCATTAATTAGATTTGCATGTATATCATTTTCTTTCATACATGATTATACTTTATTTATATTCTTTTAGCATTTGGACTACATGCGCTACAAGATTTTGCAGGTGGTGGTGGTGTAACTATGACAGGAGTAGGAATTGATTTTGAGATGGGAGTGATGACGGTAGGTGTTGAAGTTGTGTTGAATCTAAAAAATTCAAATATTGCATATTTTTGTGGTGGGGTATATGTAACCGGAGTATAAATAGTTGGATTGTAATACGTTGGCGTATATATAGGAGAAGAATATGTAGGGGCAATATATTTTGGAGGTGTATACAGTGGGGGGGAATACGTTTGTGATTTAAATTGTGAAGGGGTAAATCCTTGTGCAGTAAATGGTTGAGGGGAGAATCCAGGTGATGAATACGAGGGCGGTGTGTATCGAGGTGATGTAAATGTTGGTGGAGTGTATGTAGGAGGAACAAAGGTAGCTCTTGGTTGAATTTGTCTTTGAGGCCGTTCGTTTCGTACAAATGCAACAGAAAAAATACCGATTAACGATAGCACTACGATGAATATAATGAATTTTGTAAACGGCAACATACTCCAGTATAGTATGAAAATACATTATACTTAAATAGTATTTTATGAAAATTAGAATTAATAAATATTTATCAGAACAAGGTATTACCAGTAGACGAGAAGCTGATGAATACATACGCGATCAATTGGTACTAGTAAATGGCTCCCCTGCATGCATTGGGCAATTGATTGACCCTGCCATAGACACGGTGACTATCCCTGAAAAGAAAAATAGTAAAGTGTATTACGCATACCATAAACCAGCAGGCATTGTTACCACTGCTCCACAATATAAAGAAATTGAAATTACTACACACACTACATTTCCCAGAAAAGTATTTCCAATTGGAAGATTAGACAAAAACTCAACCGGACTTATTATCATGACCAACGACCGTACACTCACAAAAAAAATTATAGGGGCCAACACACATATTGAAAAAGAATACATTGTTACTATTCAAGAACAAGTAACAGATACTTTTTTACAATTTTTAGAAGATGGAGTATACATGCATGCACAAAGATATACAGAAATAACAAAAACGTGCCATGCCACCCGTATTGATGCACACTCTTTTTCTATTATTCTTACTGAAGGAAAAAATAGACAAATAAAAAGAATGGTTCAAGCGTATGGATACACAGTTACCCACATTCACCGAATACGCATAGGATTACTCACATTGCAATATATACCAGAAGGACATTTCATTCGGTTCAAGATTTCTGATTTGTTTCCTACAAA
Organism: Alphaproteobacteria bacterium; assembly: GCA_030054135.1. Lineage (GTDB taxonomy): Bacteria > Patescibacteriota > Minisyncoccia > Phycocordibacterales > JABAAK01 > JASGCN01. The sequence continues at coordinate 112,455 of JASGCN010000001.1, read as the reverse complement.
AAAATAAAAAACTTATACACAACCATATATACCATCTCATTATAATGAATATATATTACATATATGACAAAAGAATTAGAGAAAAAAATTGACACCATAGAGAAAAAAATTACACAAAATGAAGATTCTCTCAAACGTGTTATTAAAGGCATCCAAGATAATGATGAAACACATGCAAAAATTGTTGATGGAGTTAAAAAATTAATATCAAACAATGAAATCCGTTTAAATAATATACAGACATGGGTTATTTTGATAAACGTTTTTGGTGCAATATTTGGACTATTTCTATACTGGCTTGGTAATTATGAAGACATTGCTGAAGGATTTAGAAAAATTTTTGGATAATAATTATTTTGATTTATTTTTGCCACCACGCCATTTATCAAAAAATTCTCTCTTTAATAAATTAACTTTAACATGCATATCATATATCATTGAATCCTTTTTATTTTTATCCATAACTTCAATATACACATACAGATCTGCTTTCCTTCTTTTTTCATTTTTTGTATCTATTTCTATTTTTGTATTATAAAAAACATGTATGAGCGCTTCTGCTGGTATATATATCTCAGCATTTCTACTATGTAAATCAAATAACAGTGTATCAACCAAAGGAACATATGTATTAAATTGCTCGAGATGCCCAGCAATGTTTTGCATCACTACTTCTGCTAATCGTGTAACAATTAATTTTTCTTCTTTGAAAAATGGATTCAAAGAATTTATTTTTTTTAAATCAAGAGAAAATGCACCCACACAAGAACCCGATTCATGTGGTAAAAACAATACTCCTTGGTTTTTTGGTTGGACAAAATTATATTCTTCTTTGTGTGGAAGTGTTGTGGAGTTTCCTTTTGTGAACATTTTATTTTCTTCATTCATGGTAATTTCTTTACGCACATCTTCTTGCGGAGTATTGATCTTGACATTTGCTTGTACCTTTCCCTGTGTAAATGAAACACTACATTCGTTTTCATTAACAAATACAGATGTCTCTTTACTTGTTTCTAAAAAACCAGACCCTGGACAAAACAAAATACTGTCAATTCGATCAACGAGCCCTTTCCCGTTAACTATTTCAAGTGCAACGGTGCACAGTTCAACACCGGGCCATATCGAAAAATGACCTTTTTCAATTAAATCTTTTTTCCCATCCGAGTAATAATAACTATCTAAGCTACTAAAAAATGGGTCTAGTGGTTTTTCATACATATGTTCAGACATATATATAGTCTACCCTGACTTGTATCTGTAGAAATATATTAAAAATCAACAACAACTCGTTTTATGTCTTGATTAAAATGTGTCACGATATCATAAGGAATTGTTTTACTTATACGCGCCATAGATATAATACTATTTTCTTTTGCAGACAATGGGGATACAATTTCTACAGGATCTCCAATGGTACACTCTATAGATGAGACATCACACACAGCTAAATTCATGCTCATAATCCCCAGTAATTGGCACTTATGTCCATGAATATACACTACACCTTTTTTAAATAGTCGTCTGTCAAGTCCTTCATAGTATCCAACAGGAATTGTTGCCACTTGCATAGTTTTGGTTGCTTTAAATTGTGGGCCGTATCCAATGTATTCTCCCTTACGCACAGATTGAATTTGGACTACCTTAGTAAAAAAAGAAAACACCGCTGTGGTGATAAGAGGTTTTTGAGTAAGTCCATATAATGCAAGCCCTGCTCTTCCAACATTTGCTCTAATGGTATCTGCATATAAAAATCCATACGAATTTGCTATATGATAATATTTTGGAAGTGATCGTCTTTGTTCCCATGCAAGAAGCAATTCATTCCAATCACGAATTTGTTTTTTAGTTATTGTGTTATTTTTTTCTGAACACACAAAATGAGAAAAAATTCCTTCCACCACAAGTGAGCTCTTTTCTAAAAGCATTACCACCTGTTCAAGTTCATCGGTATGAAATCCTCGTCTGTGCATGCCAGTATCAAATTCAATATGAATATGTATTTGAGATTTTGCATCAACAAGTGCTTGCAAATCTTTAAACGTAGATATGGTGAATGCAACTTTTTTGTATACACAAGAAAAAATGGTGGTAGGGGTTGCTGGGCCCAATACTAAAATAGGAATTTGAATATCTGCATCTCGTAATTTGCGCACTTCCAAATATGAATCAACACACACAAACGCAACTTCTGTATGTTCTTCCAGCATCGTAACAATTGGCACAATGCCGTGCCCGTACGCATTTGATTTAACGACTGGAGCAATGCGCCATAATGGAGCGTGGTGTTTCAGGACTGATATATTATGAAATATATTTTTTTTATTGAGGCGAATTTCAAGGAGTGGCTCATCTTTTCTTTCTGTAGAAATAAATTTTTTCAAAAACTGTATACATGTATGTTTTATATTTTCCATATACCATAGAGTAGCAAAATGAGATACATTTCACCACTAAAAATCATTACCTTCATGTGACGCCACGCGTTTTGCGTCAATATAGCTTTGTAAAATAATTGCCGCCGCTTCATCGTCTGTTCCTTTTCCTAATCGAGCTGCTTCAATTGAAGTAAAAAATTCTGGAACAAGAATTACAGTAAACCCTTCTTTTTCCAAAAACAAAGCAAACGCTCGTATATCAGTCATGATGGGATTGTCTTGCATAAGATTATTTTTTGATTCACCAATAATGATGTGTGCTACTTTATATTTTTTTGCAAGAGCTACTATTTTTTCTTCACAGCCAAAACGCTCTACGACACATTCTGGAAATGCAATAAGACCTCCTTCATCGGTACGCGCAACGCCAACATTTTTACTCCCCATGTCGATGCCTAAATATATCATATATTTTTTTGATAGAGAAAATCGTATTGCTGAATCTTTTTATACAGATCGTATACTTAAGTATACGCTATGGCATCTTTATCTTCTCTATATAAAACACTTGAACACATTACGAAAGACAAACGAGATGCTCTTGAACGCATAGGCATTACGACAGTTCGAGACTTGCTATACTATGTGCCGAAAAGTATTACTACTCATGAATTGTCTGATACTCAATCTCCAAAAAAAGAAGGTACCTACTCTGGTGTTATTAAAAGTATTCGTATGCGCAGAGGTATGGGAGCAAAAAGAGTTATGCTCACAGAAGCAAAAATTGAAATCCCACAACAAACAGGACGCAGGACGCTCACTGCCATTTGGTTTCACCAACCTTATATTGCAAAACAATATGAAAGTGGTATGGCTGTTACTTTAATTGGTACTGTATCAGATACAAATAAAGGACTGTATATGACAAATCCAGTTATAGAAGAAAATAAAACACCAGTATCATTTTCTTCACCCAATGAAACACTTTTGTGTTGGTATAAAGAAACATATGGAATATCTTCACTTTTTATACGAGAACGGATTAAAAAAATTCTTCTCGATCAAGACATAAAAGAAACTCCTGACCCAATTCCAGAATATATAAAAAAAGAACTGCATTTGCCTGATTGGTATGATGCTATGCGTGGCATACACATGCCCAAAACTGTGGACGCCTATGAACGAGCTAAAAAAAGATTTATTTTTGAAGAAATATATTTTTTACAGCTTATACAAAAAAAAGAAAAACGCGAACGATCTCTTACAAAAACATTTCCTATATCAATTAACAAAAAACATATTGATACATTTATGAACGAGCGATTTGAATTTATTCCAACACAAGCGCAGCGTACTGTCATCACAGAAATAATAGCCGATCTCAATAAACAAACCCCCATGGCACGCCTTCTTGAAGGTGATGTAGGAAGTGGAAAAACCGCTGTTGCGGGAGCTGTGATCTATGCAATACTCACACAAGTCTGGGAGCATTCTGAATATCCTCGATTTCAAATTGCATATCTTGCACCAACTGAAATACTTGCTCGACAACAGTACGAAACATTACTTTCTCTATTTAATCATTTACCTATATCTATTGCTCTTCTCACAAGCAAAGAATGTTTAAAATATCCGTCAAAAGTATATGCTGAAGTATCTGCAAACATATCAAAAAAGAAAATGCTTGAGTGGTTGAAAGACGGCACTATTAATGTGGTTGTTGGTACTCATGCCTTGGTGCAAAAAAATGTCGTATTCAAACATTTAGCTCTTGCTATTGTTGATGAACAACACCGATTTGGTGTAGCCCAAAGACAAAAATTACTCACTGAGCATAAACATATCCCCCATATGCTTTCAATGACTGCTACCCCAATTCCTCGTACATTAGCGCTTACCATGTTTGGGGATATGGATATTTCTATCCTAGATGAAATGCCAAAAGGAAGAAAACCAGTACACACAAAAGTGCTTACACAAAAAGAAATAGCTCTCGCATACGAACACATTCGTAAAGAAATAACATCAGGACGCCAAGCGTACATTATATGCCCGCGTATTAGTGAACATACAGATGAAGATACTGAATTAAAATTAAGAAGTGTTGATGAAGAAGCGGCCTATCTTAAAAAAAGTGTGTTCCCTGATGTAGTCATTGGCTCACTGCATAGCAAACTTAAAAAAACAGATAAAGATGAAGTGCTTGAAAAATTTCGTGCTGGCAAGATACACATACTAGTATCCACTACCGTTGTTGAAGTTGGTGTAAATGTTCCTAATGCTACCAGTATTATCATACTGCACAGTGATAGGTTTGGGCTTTCGCAATTACATCAACTACGCGGACGCGTCATCCGTTCAACACATCAACCATACTGTTTTGCAATAACTGATTCTCAAAACGAATTAACTCAAAAAAGACTTAGCATTTTTGAAAAAAACCATAATGGATTTGATCTCGCACAAGAAGATTTTAATATGCGTGGCGCAGGACACTACGCAGGAAATGTACAGTCAGGACTTCCCGATCTTGCAATGGAGGCAATGAAAAATATTAAACTTGTTGAATATGCTCAAGGGTATGCTGAAAAAACTCTTTCATCTCCCCTGCCTCAAGCAACTGAAAAAGAATTACAAAGACGCTCCGTATTAATGGAGGAATAATTGCAATAAAAAGTAAAAATACCTATACTGCATATTATGGCAGAGAAAAACATAGTGTATTTATTAGGTGCTGGCGCGAGTATAGGAGCTTTACCTATTGTAGATGAAATAAGAAATAGATTTTTACTTTTTTTTCTTTATATATCTGCTGAATATATATACACCATTAGAACAGAGCCCAATACGACTATAAATAGAAGTGGGGAATTTCTTGAAAGCACACTTATCCTAATAGATAGATTATATTTCAAAAGATCATTTGATACTGTTCAAAAAATAGATTTTTTAAAAAATGGTAATGTTGAAAACCCTAACTACAACTTGACATCAAAAATATTTGAAGTGCTCATACTATTTGAACAAAGCGAAACTGATAGCGACATTTTAAAAGATATTATTAATAATTTAGGATTAAGAGACGACTTTGTTTTTGAAAACACAGATGGCTATTGGAATTTGTTTAATATAAGAATTAAAAACCTACAGGATAGTTTATCCATCGAATACCCCACTAAGAAAGAAAGGTGGAATCGGTTTTTTGAATTAACAAAAAAGGACAGAGAGCTTTTTAAATATTTGTGTCGCATACACACAAAAGGAAAAAAGAAATTGGATTTGAGATATGAAAATTTTTTGGCTGATATACTAAACAGCAAAAAAATGTTCCCTTCAAATATTGACATATTGAATTGGAATTATGATAGTCAATTTAAATTAACAAAAGAAGAATTGAAATTAGATGATGTGAATTTAAGAGAAATAAAAATAAACGGTGAAGCTAATGATGGAAAGCTGTTTACTGAAAAAATCATGTATGAGATTGGAAAAAGGGAAAGATCTTCTATACGATTTACATGGGAACCAGATGGATTGGAAGAAATAAATACCTGGATTGATACAAAAAATGCTAATATTAGATATAGCGATTTAATTGTTATAGGATATTCGTTTCCTTTTTCAAATAAAGATGTAGATCAAAAAATAATAGACCGTATTGTTAAAAATTGTGGTATAAATAATGATACTGATAGAACCAAATATTTAAATATTCATATTCAAGTACCAGATCCTAATGAATTTGAAATAATAAAACAAAAAATAATGAACTTTTTGCCGTCAATAGAACTTATTAAACCTAACGTTAAATTTCATCATCAACAAGATGAAAAAAACTTTTTTATTCCAAACAATGTACCATTTGAATACTAATGATAGTTCAACCTAAATTCTTTTATATTTATTCTCGTGGCGTAACGAAGGTAATTGCTTTTCCAAGTGTCACACCTCTTCCAGTTCGTCCAATGCGGTGTACATATGTATCGTAATCCCCCGGCTCGTCATAATTGATAACGAGATCAATATTTTTAATATCTATCCCGCGCGCAGCAACATCAGTTGCAACAACCACTTGTACTGTTCCCTGTGTGAGAGCATTCACCGCACGAATACGCTGAGAATTGCTCATATCCCCATGTAACGCGTATGCTTTAATTCCTTTATCTTGTAATTCACGAGCAAGACGATCTGCTCGGTGTTTCATTTCTCTAAATACCAATACTTTTGGGTGTGCAGTATCAGCGAGAAGCTCGAGAAGTTGTTCCATACGCTCTGTGTCATTGCGTGTGTTACGAATATCTTGAAGCACAGAAGATGCAGTATCTCTTGTTTTTATTTCAATAGAAGTGGGTGAGTTTAAAAATTCACTGCAGATTTTTTGTATTTCAGGAGAAAAAGTAGCTGAAAAGAAAAATCCTTGTCGTTCTTTTGGTAATTTGCTTAAAATAAATCTCATGTCTGCAATAAATCCCATATCAAGCATACGATCGGCTTCATCAAGCACTACCGCGCTACATTCAGATATATTAATTTTTCTTCTGATCATAAGATCTTTTATTCGTCCTGGTGTACCAATAATAGCGTGATGTGGCGAATGAAGAGCTGCAATTTGTCTTTCCATGGGAGCTCCGCCAACAATACCCACTGCATATAATGGCATCGCAGTTGCAAGCGCTAAAAATTCTCCACGAACTTGTAATGCGAGTTCTCGTGTTGGACACATAATAAGAATTTTTTTATTTTTATCTTTAAACAATGAAGCGATAAGAGGAATTAAAAATGCTGCAGTTTTTCCAGTTCCTGTGGATGCAATACCAATAATATCTTTCCCCGCAAGTCCTACTGGAATTGCTTTGTCTTGAATGGGAGAAGGCTTTCTGTACCCTTTGGCAATAATATTATTAAGCAATTGTGTTGGTATTTCAAAATCTGCAAATGTATGTTTTGGTGTGTAGTCCTCTGTTTCATTTTTTGCAGGGTGCCGATTTATAAACAAATTAGGATTGAGTTGCTTTGTTGGTCTTCTTCCGCCACCTCTGCCACCTCCTCTGTTGTGTGAATTATGTGATGAAGAATTTCTATCTTGACGATCGCGTATTTTTTGTTGGTAATAATTTCCTGTCATACCAGCACTACCCGATCGATACACTACCTGTGTTCGTTTTGCGCTATGAGATTGTTCTTGTGGAGTATGACGAGTGTGAAGTCCACCGCGTGAATCGCCGTGTGAAGACCCATGAGATCTGCGTGAAGTATGTTTGTTATATGGCATATACAATATGCACTGCTCGCTTTAAAGTAACCCAAAAGTATCAAATAACAATAAACGCGCTGTGCTATTGAAAGTATAGCACAAAAAGATATTTCTTGCTTTGTCCACTCATCTGGACTCGAACCAGAAACCCTCTGTGTATAAGACAGATGCTCTACCATTGAGCTATGAGTGGTAGTTTCATTCTATACCTTGCCCCCATTGTACACAACTATACTCTTTTGTTGTTTTATGTTGGTATATACTAGAGGTGTTACATATTATTAAAAAATAATTATGAAAGAATCAATTTATCAAAGAAATAATCGAATAGAAGAAGGAGCTCGCGTTTCGACAGATATAGGTGCTACGGTAGAAACACTGAAAAATCATCCAGATTCAAAAGTGCAAAAACTTGCAGAAAGAGTAGTACATACTTTGGCATTACTTGCATTAATAGCAGGTATCGGAGGTAATCCAAAAGATTCATTTGGAGCAGAAAAACAGTTAGACCAAGCTAAGTATTCTCAGGAAGACACATCTGATGCATATTCCATAGAAAAAATGCGAAAAGATCAAGAAAGTCTTAAGAAAGCATTTTCACTTAAGACGGGCAATAATGGCGAAAGATTCTTTTTGTTTAACGACAAGGCGATGTCATATTTTCAAAATACGATTACCTCAAAAGGCTTTACTCACGATGGTAAAGTAACAATGGTCAATGGTGTGCCAGTAGCTGAGGCAGTGAGTGAAAAAGAATATGATGCTAAATACGGACCAACAAAAGAAGTGAAAGTGGGCAACGATACTTACCTAGTAGCAACATGGAAAGGAAAAAATACTAAAGGAGGAGATATTGAAAAAGATATAGGAATAAAAAAGGATAGACTTAGTTTTACTATGGACGACATGCCAGAAGTTGAGGCATTGATAAAAAAAATGCAACAAGAAAAAGGAATATCAGGTGACAATGACATTATGAATGATATGGAAAAACAAGATAAAAAGGAACATATGAATGAGCTAATCAAAAAACTCAATACCGCGGGCAAGACATTCGACCAAATAGTAAATCTTGAAAAAGAAATAGAAAAACTGACTAAGTAAAAAAATATCTCTTACTATATAATGTCTATATATGACATTACATAGCACACCTGGGAAACTTAAAAGCTTTTTACGATTAGAACCATCGTGGGAAAAAGTACTTGAAAGTTTTGTAACATCCCCCGCATGGAGTGAGCTTCTCACAAAAGTACACCACTGTTACAACACGCAAGAAGTGTTTCCTCCTGCACGAGATGTATTTCGTGCATACACGCTGTGCCCATTTCACAACACAAAAGTAGTCATAGTAGGACAAGACCCGTATCATGATTTTTATCAAGCGCATGGTCTTTCATTTTCTGTTCCTGAAGAAATACCCGCTCCACCAACGCTCCATAATATATTTAAAGAATTGCGTACTGATACACATAGTACGCGCACTAACACTGATCTTACTGATTGGGCAGAACAAGGTGTTCTTCTTCTTAATAGCGTGCTTACAGTACAAGCACACAAGGCCGCCTCACACACCACACTAGGATGGCAACAGTTAACAGATGAAACTATCAAAGTACTCTCTGAAAAAGAAAATAATATTGTGTTTATGTTGTGGGGTAATTATGCAAAAACAAAAATTCCTTTTATTGATGAAACTAAACATCTTATTATACAATCATCGCACCCTTCCCCATTATCTGCACATGCAGGTTTTTTTGGATCAAAGCCTTTTTCAAAAACAAATTCGTATCTTAAAAAACATGGGATAGATCCAATTGACTGGTAATATCCTACCCTCCTTTTCCAATAGGTACTTTAAATTTACGCAACAATGTTTCGTAGGCTTCTCGTTCAATTGTTTCAATAGTAAACAGTTCCCGTACCAATGCGTCAGCTGCTTTTCTGTATTTTCTAAATAATTTTTCAGCTCGAGCAAGTGCTAACTGTAGCAATTTTTTAACTTCTTGATCTATCAATACTTCTGTTTGTACTGAATGTTTTTCTACAAGCCCATTTAATCTATTCATACGGCGAAGTGTTATAGGCCCTACAGCATCAGACATACCGTACTCTGTCACCATACTGTGTGCAATACTTGTTGCTTGTGTTAAATCACTGCGAGGGCCAGTTGATACAGTACCAAATACTACACGCTCGGCAACATACCCACCTAAATATGCAACAAGCTCATCAAATAGTTGTTCTTTGTTTTTAAATTTTTTATCAGTTTCTGAAGCAAACATAGTATACCCCCCAGCCATCCCTCGAGGAATCAATGTTATTTTTTGAACTGGATCTGAATATTTAAGAATTGAACTAATCAACGCATGTCCTACTTCGTGATATGCTACTAATCGCTTGTCTTCTTCTGTGTAAATTCGACTCTTTTTTTCTGGCCCCATATACACCTTATCGATTGCCGAAAGTAGATCATCTTGCATAATTTTTTCTCGTCCTGCACGCACTGCAAAAATAGCTGCTTCATTAATAATTGAACTGAGTTCAGCTCCCGAAGACCCAGCAGTTCTGCGTGCTACTACAGATAAATCTATTTTATCTGCCATTTGTTTATTGCGTATATGTACTGCAAGAATTGCTTCACGCTCTTTAAGATCGGGCAAATCAACAAGTATTTTTCTATCAAATCGTCCAGGGCGAAGAAGGGCTGCATCAAGTACGTCTGAGCGATTGGTTGCAGCAATAATAATTACTTTACTTGATGGTTCGAACCCATCCATCTCAACAAGTATTTGATTAAGTGTTTGCTCTCTTTCATCATTTCCTCCACCAGTGCCTCCGCCACGGTGTCGTCCGATTGCGTCTATTTCATCTATAAAAATAATTGCAGGAGCGGTTCGTTTTGCTGTTTGAAATAAATCTCGTACACGAGACGCACCAACACCTACAAACATTTCAACAAATTCAGATCCTGAAATTGAAAAAAATGGTACATTTGCTTCTCCTGCAACTGCACGCGCAAGAAGTGTCTTTCCTGTTCCTGGATTTCCTGTGAGTAACACACCTTTTGGTACTTTTGCACCAATGGCAAGAAACTTTTGTGGATATTTAAGAAAGTCAACAAATTCTCTTAATTCTTCTTTTTCTTCTTGAAGCCCAGCAACATCTGCAAAAGTTATTCTATTTGATTTATCGTTTGGATCTATCATGCGTGCACGAGAACGACCAAAGTTAAATAACTGTGACCCCATACCTCCCTGTCGAGATAAAAATAACAACATGATGATTAGCAACAACACAGGAAAAAGAAACGGAAGAATTTTTTTGAAAAATGCTTTAAATCCTTTTTCATCGTTTACACGAAAATCGATACCTTGCAATTGTGCTTTATTCACCCCAAGATTGATAAGTACTTCTTCAAATGTAGACGCTGTTTCTTTTTTTAAATATCCTTTGGTTTTGTTTTTATATTCTATAAATACATCAGATCCTCGCACTTCAATTGAGGTAACTTTCCCTTCCCCGATACTTTTTACAAGTTCAGTTTGAGAAGGTTTTATGATTTTCTTATTTTCTTGATATCCTCCATACAAATACGAAAGCCCATAAAATAAAAACATCACCAACAAAATAAGCCAAATGATATTGATTTGAAATTTGAAACTCTTCATGTTGTGTTTCTTTGGGAACTCTTGATGTTCATTTTTTTTCTTCTGATTTTTCATACCGCAAGTATATCGCAAAATATATATAAAGACAAACATGCACGAGTACAGTACAATGCGTATGTGGCATATATTCAAAATAAAAAAGCTCGCATTGATTATGAAATACTTGAAAACATTCAGGCAGGAATATCTCTGCGTGGCACTGAAGCAAAAAGTGTTCGCGCAGGAAAGGGTTCTCTCGTTGGTGCACAAGCTCGTATAGGTTCAAAGGGATTACTTCTTACACATGCGCATATTCCCGCATTTCAAGAAAATAATATCCAAGGGCTTCCTCCTCAATTTGATCCATATCGTGAACGAATACTTCTTATACAAAAAAAAGAACGAGCAAAAATTAATCATGCGCTTGAAAATAAATATACCCTCATTCCTCTTTCATTGTATGCACAAGGACGCGTTATTAAATGTGATATCGGTATATGCAAAAAGAAAAAGATATTCGACAAACGCATTAGTATTAAAAAACGAGAAATCACTAGAGAAATAGAACGTGGTATGCGAGAATAAAACTATGGAAAAACAACTTATCACTCTGTTTGGTCTTGATAGAAGCATTTTAATACTTATTGTTGCTGGACTCTCTATTACAACTCTTTTGGCATTTAGACTAGACCACGAAGCAAGTCGTTCTCTTTTTTATATTGGCGCTGCGTTTTCAATTGTGGCAATGATTGGAAATATAACAACACAAGCATTGTGTGGAAAATATTATGCCCACTATTACGCTACAAAAGAAACGCGTGGCATTGGTCTTATAAAAACCATGAGAATACTATATATGATTTGTTTTTTTGCAGAAGCAATTTTACTTACTATTTTCCTTTTTCTTAATGTATAGATTGAAAAAAGTTGTGTGCGAAGTGAATTATGCATATACTACCACTGTGCCTGATACCTATGGGGGTGCTAGGCTTTGACACTTAACCCGCATTGAAATTTCATCTTGTAGAGCGAGAGCTCTCTAAACATCAATTGTTGCAAACAAAACTGTTTCACAATGGATTTCTAAACAATTGTTTGGAAGTCCAGCATTTGCGTAGAGCATAGCTCCGTAAATCCGTACCGACGAGGATTCTCTCTAGTCGTTGTGTGCGTCATATACGAGAGACGGATTCATACAGGGCGTTTCGCTGTATGAACATCTGTACAAACGAAACAAATGAGTTTGTTTGTGTACTCTAAACACATCCACGCAAGTATCATGGATTTCAATGTCTAAGTTGGACAGGGGTTCGATTCCCCTCACCTCCACAATATATCGCTCGGAGATATGCACTTATTTTCATTTGTGCGATTCTTGTTTTTTAATTGCTGCTGGAGAATTTATTGGAATCACATTTATAGAGTTACAAAAATTACACACCAATCTGTCATTACCTGTGTTTCTCCAAAGACTATAAATTATTGCAAAGACAAATAGTATTACAGAAGAAACAAGGGGCAATAGATATAATATTATTTCAATCGCGGAAGATCCTTTCTTTTTGCTTTGTTCCAAATTAGTTTCAAGATTTTTATAATACAATGTGATAATATTTAAATATGGAAAAAGCATATTTATATCACCGGGTTCCTGAAAATATGGTGGGCACCCATTTATTTCCATTAAATTCAATGAGAGAGTCTCACCCAGATATATTTTCCTTACATGTAGAAAAATATAAAGGTCGCGAGCAAAATATGGAAGATGTTATACCAACTCTCAAATGTAAATGGAATGATGTAATTCACTTTTCTCCAATCAATCCAATAGAAATAAAACAAGCTCTTGTTGATGCAGGCTTTGTGTGGAATATAATGAGTTTTTATCAAATAGATCCATATGTACTTGATCCAGAGAAGACTACAATTTATCTTTACAACCATAAAAATATAGACGACGATTTGGATATTAAATATTTCTCAAACTATAATCCAAATGAAATCGTGTGTATTCAAAAATTACCAGAAAGAACAAAAAAATATTACAAAGAAACATATAAAAAAAACGAAAAAACATTAGTAAATGCATGGGTTCCCCATATTCTTTATAAAGGTTCAATCGATGTTTCTAATCTTCCGATCATCACTGTCTAATCTTGTAAATATAGCCTAAAACTTTTTTATTTAAAAAAACCTCCCACTCTTATTGCTAAGAATGAGAGGTATTGATTGCTGAGCTTATGTAGTAAGTTCAGCAATTAAATAATCGTTCATATATATGTAAAAAGAGTTTTCTATTTTTTTAATATACACTTTTTTAAAACTTCCAGTGTACAGAAAAATTTGACCTTCTTTTTTTACTTCAGGGAAAATCAATTCTATTGTTTTTAAGAGAGGTTCGTTTTGCTGAAAAGAAATATACAAATGCCAAGATTTTCCATTTATAGATTTAATACATCTGCCAACAAACATTATAGGCAACTGTTCATTATAAGTTTTATTTTTATCAATCCATTTTTTTCTATTTTTTCCAAAATCTATAAAATTTTCACCATACTTGATGATTAATCGTACGGTTTGTTCAACAGAGCCAACCTCTATTATTTTTGTTTCGTTTTTTCCTTTGAAAAAGGATTTTAAATATTTTATTATTATCATTTTTTTCTCCTTGTTACTGTTTTCTTTTTTATATTATGCAATATAATAAATAATCATGCAATATATCCAAAGAAAACATATCCCTGCTCGCTTTGTTAGGAATTAAAATCACAAGGTATTTTGCATACACATTGCCTCCGCTGACTCGGATAAAAAATTAATCTGTGCAGAAACGCACACAGACTCGCTTCGCTACATGCCCTCCTTGCTTAATTTATTAAATTATTGTATAGTACAAAAGAAAACAAATTAACCAAATAAGGAGAGGAAATGGAAAAAAAGAAAGACGATCAAAAAACATTAGAAGAAAGAATAATTTTTCTATCTAAGGCCATAATTGAGTTTGTTACTTCGAAAGGGCTCGTGCTCGATGAACCGCAAGAGCACTTTATTGAATTTCTTAAAAGAAGGTTCACAGATCTAAAAGAAATTGATGATATGCATACTTATTATGAGCTCCGATACTGGAATTATCACGAGGCCGTGTACACAGAACTGTTAAATGAATGGGACCCAAAAAAAGATTTTAATGAGTACGCGAGAAATATAAAGAACTATACACAGCTATTATCCGTAGACAGTGACAGTATCCGCGAACGGGAACGGGAAGTGAGAAAGAGATTGAAAATGGAACGGGAATGGAGAACACAGGAGTTTCAACATGATTACGAGAGAAAAAATATGGAGCTCCGCGAACAGGAACTGAGACAATCGGAACGGGAACAATGGGATCAGGATCGGGATCGGAAACTGGAACTGGAACGGGAACGGAGATTCCAAAATAAATAACCAACACCTCATTCATCTCACTGAAAAGTGAGATGAATGAGGTGTTTTTTTGTGTTGCCAATAAAATGGCAACAACTACCACACCCACCATCATCTATATAGCCAGATTACTACTCTCTTCTTTCAAAATAACAAATCACATTTCTTCGTTTACCTGGTTTCCCATGTATGACATGTTTATGGGTAAGTAATTTTTTCATACAAATAAAATATGGATCGAACATATTAAGAAGTGCTTCGTCTGTCCAAACATACTCTGCCATGTGCGAATGAGGATGAATATATGTATTTTCTTCTTCAGTTCCATGCTGGCGCAGCAACCGTGAAAGATGCCTGTCCCCTTTTGCAAAAAAAGATTTGAATAACAATATTCCTTGTGGTGCAAGCACGCGAGACACCTCTTTAATGTATGCTACTCGCTCGTGTTCTGTGAGATAATGTGAAGTCATTAAATCAAGCACCATATCAATTGATCCATCTTCATACGGAAGAGGCTCGTTTGCATTTTGTTCATAAAAATGTGTTCGTTGAGAAATGCTATTTTTTTGTGCTTGTACACGCGCTTGTTCTATTGCAACTGCTGAAATATCAAACCCTTCCGCGTGCACTCCTAATTCTCGTGCCATATACAGTGCGTGGCGACCATTTCCGCATCCCACATCAAGCACACGAGTATCTTTTCTAAACACATCATTTCCATATTCTTGACGCGCCCAACGAATACATTTTACTACATCGTGGCTTGGTTCGGTTGATAAATTATATAAATGATTCTCTGTATACTCACCATTCCAAAATGCTTTTGCGTTTGACATATTAACCTCTTTTTGCACGAGCCCGATCAGTATTGGTAAGATACTTTTTTCTCAATCGCACGGATTGAGGAGTAATTTCTAAATACTCATCATCTTGCATAATTTCAAGCCCTCGTTCAATTGTCAATTTCCATGGAGGAGTAAGCACAATTGCTTCATCAGCGCCTCCACCACGCACGTTGGTAAGTTGTTTTCCTTTTGTAGGATTAACTTCCATTGCTTCTCCCTTTGATGTGTTTCCAATAATTTGTCCTTCGTATACTTCTGAGTTAGCTTCAATATAAATTGTTCCTCGTTCTTGCAAGTTCCACAAAGAAAATGCTGCCGCCTTTCCTTGTGCCATAGATATCATAGATCCAACATCTCGTTTTGTAATTACACCTGCCCATTCTTTAAATGCTAGGAATCGAGACGAAAGAATACCTAACCCTTTTGTGTCCACTACAAACTCTCCACGATATCCCAAAAGACCTCGTGTTGGCATCTCTGCAACAATACGAGTGATCGCTCCATTAATTTCTTTCATTTCTTGCAATAGAGCTCTTCGCTTTGTAATTTTTTCTATCACTGCTCCTGCATATTCTGTTGGCACATCAATAATTACTTCTTCAAAAGGTTCAGATTTTTTATTTCCTTCCTGTTTAATAATAACTTGTGGTTGAGATACCTGCACTTCAAATCCTTCTCTTCTCATTTGTTCAAGAAGTACAGAAATGTGCAATTCTCCACGCCCATACACAAGATACGAGTCTGTTTGAGAAAAATCTACTTTTAACCCAACATTTACTTCAAGTTCTTTTTCAAGTCGGTCACGAATTTGTCTTGTGGTAACAAACTTTCCTTCTTTCCCTCTAAATGGAGAATCATTTACCAAAAAATTAAGTGAGATGGTTGGCTCATCAATTGCCATCATAGGAAGTGGATCAATTGTCGTTGTGGTACTCACTGTATCCCCAATATAAACATTTGCAATTCCCGCAAGCACACAAATATCTCCTGCAAATACTTCTTGCGCTTCAGTTCGTTCAATGCCGTTATATGTGAATAGTTTTATAATTTTTCCTTGTTCGTGTTTTCCTATGCTATTGCGTGCATGCACAGTGTCTCCAACCTTAAATGTGCCACTATACACACGACATACCGCAAGTCTTCCTAAAAAGTTATCGTACGCCAAATTAAATACCTGAGCAACAGGAGAAGTAGTTATTTCTCCTGATGCAGGAGGAACATGTTCAAGAATTGTTTCAATAAGGGGAGTAAGATTTTTCCGTTCGTCCGTGAGATGTTTCATCGCTACTCCTTCTCTTCCAATTGCATACACGGTAACAAAATTAAGTTGTTCATTGTTTGCGCCAAGTTCAAAAAATAAATCAAATACTTCGCTTTGTACGCGCTCTGCATCTCCTGCTGGTTTGTCTATTTTATTTATTACAACAATCGGCTTTAATCCCAACTCAAGAGATTTTTTAAGTACAAAACGAGTTTGTGGCATTGGGCCTTCCTGTGCATCAACAAGAAGCAATACTGAATCAATCGCACGCAACACCCGCTCAACTTCTGATCCAAAATCAGAGTGCCCAGGAGTATCCACAATATTTATTTTTATATTGTTATATGTAATTGAAGTATTTTTTGCATAAATCGTAATCCCTCGTTCTTGCTCAAGTACATTTGAATCCATTGACCCCGCCATAGGAGCGCCACACTGTTTCATAAGCGCATCAGTGAGAGTTGTTTTCCCATGATCTACGTGTGCAATAATTGCAATATTTCTAATTTCTTTTGCTGACATATTGCACTATACTATCACATTAATTTTTGTTTCGCACACAACTTTATACTGCCACTTGGCCTTTTATTGCTGATAACGGACTGTACCCTTCTACGTTAAAATTTTCAAGACGTACATTATTCAATATATCAATAATTTGTTCTATTGAAGCACTGGGTTGTAATACAGGTATATCTACTATATTAAGTGTAGGACTCTCAAAAAGATCCCCATTAATATTTTTCATTGCCTCCATTGCAAGATCGGGAAGTCCTGACTGCACATTTCCTGCGTAATGTCCTGCGCCACGCCTTTTTAAATCTTCTTTTGTTATTTTGATTGTACGATTTATTTGTTCGTTCACTTGATTGATATGATTTTGATATATATGAACATCTCCCCCTGACCAAATAAATTCTCCAGCTTTTTTACCTGTTATATGAGCCACGAGTTTTAAAAGGGCAGCATATGAAGCAATATTAAATGGTACCCCTAAGAAAGTATCACATGATCTTTGAGTTAGTTTACATGAAAGCGTATCTTCCCCGTTTACTTTTTTAACAGAAAACTGGAACATACAGTGGCAAGGAGGAAGGCCAGCTATTGCCATTTTGTCTATATCGCCCGGGTTCCACGCACTCACAATGTGTCTTCTAGAGTATGGTTCATGTATTATACTCAATATTACATTTGCAAGCTGATCTATTTTTTTTCCTTTGGAGTCTTGCCATGCGCGCCATTGTTCACCATACACTGGCCCCAACTCACCCCACTTGTTTGCAAATTCAGTATCATTTTTTATATTTTCTAAAAATGTAGTCATATATGCGCCATATTTTATTTTATCTTCTATTAAAAGTTCTTTAGAATTTATACCCCCGTTTTTTTGTAAAAATCTTTTAAAAGGCCATTCATTCCAAATCTTTACATTATTATCAACTAAATATTTTAAATTTGTATCTCCTCGTATAAACCATACCAATTCATGAATGATAGAATTGATTGGTAATTTTTTAGAAGTAAGAAGTGGAAATCTTTCGCGTACATCAAAATGAAGCATTTTTCCTACTATGCCATATGTGTCCGTGCCTGTGCGATTTTTCTGAACGGTTGTTTCTTTTGATACTTGAATTAATTCTTGCATCATTTTGAGATATTCCCAATCAGCAACATTGTTTGGATATCTCTTTTTTAAATACTCAAAATATTTATAAACAAAAGAAAAATTATCTTTATGATGTTCTTCTACTGCATTACAAAGTGCTGGAGATTTAATTATTTCTTGTATCAGATTATTAGTGTCAAGAACTTGTATCTGATCATTAGTGTCAAGAAATTGGCTTGTCTCTTTATTCTCCCTTGTCTTTTTATTCTCCCTTGTCTTTTTATTCTCCCTTGTCTTTTTATTCTCCCTTGTCTTT
>JASGCN010000001.1:82823-93622 GCA_030054135.1 Alphaproteobacteria bacterium | reverse complement strand
TTATTCTCCATAGAAATATTATATACTAAAAAAATATACTGTTACGCTTTTGCAGTATCTGACAAAATTATTCCATCACGAATTTCTATTAAACGAGAACATTCTTTTGCATATTCAAGTTCATGAGTAACCATAATAATAGTTTGCCCTTGTTTGTGTAATGTATGAAATAAGTCAATAATTTGTCTTGATCTATCTGAATCGAGGTTTGCAGTTGGCTCGTCTGCAAAAAGTATTTTTGGTTTGTGTGCAATTGCTCGTCCAATACTTACTCGCTGTGCTTCTCCACCTGAAAGTTGATTTGGATAGTTTTCTTCCTTTCCAACAAGACCAATCGCATCAATTGTTTCGTATGCAATTTTTCTTGCTTCTTCTGCAGGCATTCCTCGCATCATCATAGGAATTGCTACATTTTCCCACGCACAAAGATCCGGCATGAGTGCGTAATTTTGAAACACAAAGCCATAATTATTTAAACGATACTCTGTGCGTTTTTTCTCACTTAATGCTTTTGTTGCTTCTCCTAACAAATACACCTCACCGTCTGTAGGAATATCAAGTAATCCAAGTTGATAGATAAAAGTACTTTTTCCTGATCCAGATTTTCCAGTAATTGCTGCGAATTCTTTTTCTTTAAAAGAAATCGAAATATTTTTAAGCACACGAGTTTCTCTGTCTCCATCATGAAAACTTTTTATTAAATTTTTTGTTTCTAGTATATTCATAGTATGTATTATCTTCCCATAATCGCATCTATTGCGGGTTTACGCAAAATGAGAGATGCAGGAATAAGTCCAGCCCAAAAAGTAACAAACAAAATTACTCCCACACGAGTAAACACCGAATCCCACGGAGCATACAAAATGCCATCGCTAAAAGGAAAATCTAACGGATTGGCAAGAAAATATGGTCTAAGTACGAATTGTAATATCAAAAGTCCAACTACACACCCTATCAATGCATAAAACAATGCATACCAAATATATGAAAGCCGTATCGTATGCTCAGTAATACCTATCCCTTTTAAAATACCAATGTAGACTTGTCGTGAAGATGCTGTCACATAAATAATAATAAAAATAGTAATACTTGCGACAATGAGTCCAATGCCACCTACCACTAGTCCAATAAGTACGAATGTAGTACGTATTTGATCTAGAAAACTTCCTACTGCTTCATTTAATGTTTGTACCTTTGCATATTTTCCTGCCCCCTGCAAAAGAAGATCACTTTTCACTTTTTCATCAAGAGATTTGTCCGCAAGACGTACTGCAATTTGACTAGCACTTTCAATATCATTTTTTGCATAATACCGCAGTGTGCGTTGAGGCATAATAATGAAATTGTCTATATTTTGAGACTTTGCTCGTAAAATACCTTTAATATAAAACTTTTGAAAATCTGTAGCGTTACCAATTCGCATATACACATAATCTCCTACATCTACATCAAGTGCGAGTTCTCCAAACGGAGAATATTTTTTCACAAGCGCTTGTCCAATAAGAATACTATTACTTTCATACGAAGAGCTAAAATATGACCCTGCTTTTATTTTTGTTGAAAGTTTTGTTACAAACTCTTCTTCTTCAGGAAAAATGCCCAAAATGTTTACCGATTGAAAAGATCGTGGCTCATTGATATTAGTAACATTAAAAAAATCTTTCTCTGAGGTTACTATTGCTTGTTCGTAATACCGTGGAGAAATTCCTTTTACCGATGAATTTTCACGCAATAGATTAACTACTCGTTGAGTTTCTTTAATGCCATTGACTCCTTCTTTATTAGAAATAAGTAAATCTCCAATTGCATATTCTCGTAATGATTTAAATGAGCCCTCAACAATACCCTGCAATAACCCCCCAATGACAACTAAATTAAGAAATGTGAGCAACATCACAAATACAATAAGAAGAGTGGTTGCCTTATGTGCGCCTCTGATATATCGAATCGTTAAAAAAAAGCTTAATCGGATGTCAGTAAAGGTTATCATGGAGTTTTCTGAAACACTACATCATCTTTTGTGAGCCCCCTTTTTATTTCTACCTTTCCTCCATCAAGAGAAACCCCCAACTCAACTGGGACATCTTCTTCCTTTCCATCACGAATCAGTGTAACAAAGGCAGTATTTTTTTTACGAGTTATGACATCTTGTGGAAGCGTAAGAACAGGACGAAGTTCTTCGAGTGGAATTTTTATATCAACACTCATACCAGTACGCAACAAAGATTCAAGTCGAGCATGCTCTTGTGGAAATGATAGCGTATATTCGACTTCATATACAGGCACTCCATCAAGTTTTGTTTCTGTTGAACTAATTGAAAATACTTTTGTACTAATGATCGCATCAAATGCAGGAATGTAGGCAGAGAGCTCTTTGCCAACTGAAATATTTTTAACATCTATCTCAGTTACTTTTGTCTTTGCAATGAAATAATCATCTGCAACCATACGAATTGCGGTGGTTCCTTTAGATACATTTTTACCCCGATTAAGTGTAAACGATCCAACAGTTCCAGAAAAAGGAGCTCGCAGAGTAAGTGATTGTATTCTTTTTTGAATTTCTTTTACTCGAGCTTGTTTTTCCGCAACATTTGAATTTTGGGCTTGTGCTTGTTCTATACGAACACCAACTGTATCTTTGTTGTATTGTGCGAGAGATTGTTCATATTGCAATACTGCAATTTGCAAATCATTAAGAATTGTTGTTTGTCGTTCAATTGCAGAAAGAAGCAACTGTCTCAATTCTGATACTTTTGTATATTCATTACTTGATGTGTCTTCAAATAATAATAAACTCTCAGTACTGCTTACAAATTGTAATAAATGTGTATCTATCATACGCAAATCGTGTAAAAAACTTTGTAATACAACAATAAGTGTGTTTGGGTTTTCTGTAGTGCGCACAGCCCATTGTCGCCATGCTTTGATAAGATGTTCAAGTATTTTTTTGCCATCATTGATGCTTTGTGTTTCAAGTACACCAAGAGAAATAGTGACAGCTGGATCAGCCCCACGAGGATTTTTAAAATACGGATCAAGATTAATACGCACAGATCGTTCTATATCAAATGCTGTACGCTGTGCCCCAATAAGAGCTGAGCGTGACATGTTTTGTATTTTTTGATTAGCAGAAGCAAGAGCATTGTCACTCAATGCTTTTTCTAAATCGGTTTGTCCATCAAAAAGTTCATCTTCTTTAAATAAAGCTTCTTGTACATTGTGTTGAGCTATTTCTAATTGAATATCTAAATCTTCATTTTCTAATTGTACCAGTGGTTCTCCTGATTGAACTTTTTGTCCTACTTTTACAAATATTTTTTTGATAGTACCTGATTCTTCAAAATCAAGGCTGACATCTTCTTTTGAGGTAATCGTTCCTGATGTTGTAGAAGTTGCTTGATGCATTTCTTCTGTTGGGGATATAGTCAATGATTGTTTTGAAGACCTTCCTGAAAATAAAAAGAAATATGCGCCCCCGAGTATCAATACAAAAAGCACAATAAATAGTATTGATTTTTTCGTCATACACATACGAGTATAACATGCAAATCAAACAACGTTTATATCTCTAAAGCTTTTTGGGGTGCCTACAGGGATTCGAACCCTGGCAGACGGCTCCACAAGCCGTAGTGCTAACCACTACACCATAGGCACCCCAAAAAGCTCTACGCTGTGAGTATAACATGTTGCTCTTTTAACTTCCACAATCAAGACAAATGTTTAGATCATTATCATCAGAAACCATAAGTTGTGGTTTTGAAGAAACTGGCAGTTCTTTTTCATTAAGCGCTCTTTGTGTTACAGGGTGTTCGATTGTTTTTTCTTGAATTGACTGAGATGCTATTTTTGATTTATCAACAGTAAATTGTACTGCTTCTACCGCAGGAGTATTACGCAAATAATACATACCTGTTTTTAGTCCTCGTTTCCATGCATAAAAATGCATTGCGGTGAGCTTTTGTGATGTTGCACCAGAGAAAAAGATATTCATACTTTGAGTTTGACAGATAAATGCCCCCCTATCTGCTGCCATATCTATAATGCTTTTTTGAGAAATTTCCCACACTGTTCTATATCTATGTCGCATTTCTTGTGGAATACTCACAATATTTTGTACAGAACCTCTATGTAACACGAGCTCTTCTCGTAAAGAATCACTCCACAGGCCTGCTTCAATTAATTCATTTAGCAAATGTTTATTTACAACAATAAACTCCCCTGAGAGAACTCTGCGTACATATAAATTTGAAGTAAATGCTTCTGTAGATTCATTATTTCCTAAAATTTGTCCCGTTGACGCGGTGGGCATAAGTGCTAGCATGAGTGAATTACGGAGACCATCACGTTTAATTTTTTCTTTTAATTCGTTCCAATTATATCTTCCAGATTCTGGTACTATTCCCCACATATCAAATTGCAGTATTCCCTTTGATGCGGGAGACCCAGCGAAACTTTCATACGCACCTTCTTTACACGCAAGTTCATGAGATGCAGAAAGTGCAGCGTGATACATAGTTTCAAAAATATTTTTATTAAGCACTTGTGCTTGTGGTTCATCAAATGCAAGTTTCATTAAACAAAATGTATCAGCCAATCCTTGCACTCCGATACCCATGGGACGATGTTTAAGATTAGAATACCGTGCTTCAGGAATTGGATAATAATTAATGTCAATAATTTTATTTATATTTTTTACAATAACTTGTGTTACTTTGTACAATGCATCAAAATCAAATTGTTTCTCTTTCGTTACAAAAGAAGAAAGTGAGATTGAAGCAAGGTTACACACTGCTACTTCTTCTTTGCTAGTATATTCAAGAATTTCTGCACATAAGTTACTTGATCTAATTGTTCCTAGATTTTTTTGATTAGATTTTTCGTTACATGCATCTTTATAGAGCATGTATGGTGTACCTGTTTCAATTTGAGTTTCCATTATTTTGTGCCACAAATCGCGGGCTTTGATTGTTTTTTTTGCACGCCCTTCTCGTTCGTATGTTTCATATAATTTTTCAAATGCATCTCCATACGAATCTATAAGCTGTGGACATTCTTTTGGACAGAACAGTGACCACGCACCATCTGCTTCTACTCGTTTCATAAATAAATCATTTACCCACAATGCATAAAAAAGATCTCGTGCTCTTGATTCTTCTGCCCCGTGATTTTTCTTCAAATCAAGAAATTGATGAATATCTGCGTGCCATACTTCAAGATACATTGCAAAAGATCCTAATCGTTTTCCTCCTTGATTAACATATCTGGCTGTTTCATTAAATACCCGAAGCATTGGAACAATACCATCAGAATGTCCTCTACTTCCTGCAATATATGTTCCCTTTGCGCGAATATTGTGTATTGCAAGCCCAATGCCTCCTGCGTTTTGTGATATGTGTGCACATTGTTCGAGTGTTTTATAAATACCGTCAATACTGTCATTTTGCATGGTGAGTAAAAAACAAGACGCAAGTTGTTGGCGAGGGGTTCCTGCATTAAAAAGAGTTGGTGTTGCGTGAGTGAAATATTTTTCACTCATTAAATGATATGTTTCAAAAGCGCTGGTGAGATCTCCCGCATGAATTGCAAGAGACACGCGCATAAACATATGCTGTGGGCGTTCTACTGTTTTTCCTTTTATCTTCATCAAATAACCATTTTTTAATGTTGTGATAGCGAAGTAATCAAAATTTTTAAAATCACGATCGTGATCAATTTCTGCTTCTATGCGATCGGCATGTTCTCGTGCAATATGCAACAACTCTTGTGAAATGTATGGCGCATGTCTTCCTGTTGCAGGTTCAATGTATGCGTGCAATTCTTCCATTGTTTTTAAAAAAGATGGGTTTGTTTGTTTGTGTAAATTTGAAATGGCAATACGCGCTGCAAGTTTTGAATAATCAGGATGATGTGTTGCGCGAGATGCACACACTTGAGCTGAAAGAACATCCAATTCAGCAGTGGTAATATCATTGTAGAGACCATCAATGGTATTTCTCGCTATCATCGTTACATCAATATACTTTTGATCCAATCCTACCGCGAGTTCTTGAATACGATTTAATACTTTATCAAAACTAACTTCTTGTCTTGTTCCATTTCTTTTTATAACGTACATCATAGATAAGTTATCTCATAGTACCACTTATACGAATAAGTGCAATAACTAAAAAACAACGTTCAGGTGGATAACCTCAAAATAGTAACAGTTTTGGCAACAGAAAAAAAATATGCTGTTGTATACCACTGCACACTAAAAATCTTCATCCAAGCTAAACTTATGAGAATTTTTATCCCCCGTACTTACCCCAGCCTTCTGATATTCAGACACTCGTCGTTCAAAAAAATTTGTTTTTCCCTGCAGAGATATCATATCCATAAAACTAAATGGATTTTCTGCTTTGTATATTTTTTCATATCCTAATTCAACAAGTAAATGATCTGCCACAAATTCAATATATTGGCACATATGGTCTGCATTCATTCCTATAAGACGGACTGGAATAGCATCAGTAACAAACTCTTTTTCTATAGTAACCGCATCTGTAATAATAGAAATAAGAACATCTTTTGGAAGCTTGTTGTGTATGTGATTGTTATACAATAAACACGCAAAATCACGATGTAACCCTTCATCTCTTGAAATAAGTTCATTTGAAAATGTAAGTCCGGGCATAAGCCCTCTATTTTTTAACCAAAAAATAGAACAAAAGCTTCCAGAAAAAAAGATACCCTCAACTGCTGCAAAAGCAATAAGTCGTTCTGTAAAACTTCCTTTTTCTATCCACCGCAATGCCCACTCAGCTTTCTTTTTTACTGCTGGAATGGTCTCAATTGCATTAAAGAGAAAATTTTGTTCTTGAATATCTTGTACATAGGTATCTATGAGTAATGAATAGGTATGAGAATGAATATTTTCCATTGCTATTTGAAATCCATAAAAAAATTTTGCCTCAGTATATTGCACTTCTTTTAAAAATTTTTCCGCAAGATTTTCATTTACAATCCCATCTGAAGCTGCAAAAAAAGCAAGTACACGAGAAATAAAAAATCGTTCATCAGCAGTGAGCGTATTATCCCAATCTTTTACATCTGCATGAAAGTTTATTTCCTCTGGTGTCCAAAAATTAGCAACAGCGTGTTTATAAAATTGCCAAATATCATGATGAACAATGGGAAATAATACAAAACGATTTTTATTCTCCTCTAATATTGGCTCTGTATGAAATTCATTTGACATGGTTCCATCATAACGCATAGATGAAGATATTGCTTTTTTTGAATTTTATTATCTAATATTTTTACTCTCTCTGGTGGGTGGGGGGGTAATTCTTGCTAGTGAAAAATCCGCCTTATAGGTTTTGGCATTAAGATCTTTAACAAATTTTCCATCAACAATTTCTCCAGTGCGAGATTCAATTTCTTGAAGCACTTCACTCATAACTATATATGGATTGTGTTTTGTTTTTGCAATTGCTCCAACTGAATACACTATTATGTCTCCGAACGCATCTACCACTGCATCTACATTTATGTTTGTTTCATCTATTCCTTCTAAAATAATATCAGTAATTTTTTGAGATTTTTCTTTTGCTGTTTCGCTGGTGTATGATCCGGTACTTTCCAGCAATTCTTCAATGATGAATCCAATTTCTAATCTTAGATTAAATGGTTTTGTATCCAACAATCTGTCTTTTTGCCATTGATGAATTCTTTTAATAGTGTCTTCTCCATTCATAGTATGCAATATACAACATTTTCATACTTGTATAATGTTTTATACACAATCTTGCTCTAAAACATTGAAGGAATTATTGCCCCCTATTGTGAATTTCTAAATTTACAGCGTTATAATTTTCTATAGACACCGCTCTCACATCTCCTTCTTTTGATATTACTATCATTTCATTCCCTATTCTTTTTGCTTGTTTTTTTTCAATTCCTCTTATTCTTGTGTATATATATCCATCTTGTTTTGTGTATTGTTCATGTCCATATTGATTTTTCCAATAATATGAATAATTAGAAAAATCTTCAATTGTTTCGTTTGTTTTTGTTTGTGCTTGTTTTTTTATTGTTGGTTGTATTTCTTTTTGTTTTTGTGGTACGACTTGTGGAGTAATTTTTGTTTCAACGATTGTTTCTGTAGGTACTTGTTTTGGTGTGTCAATAAGTATGCTTGCTAACCACAATTTAAGTGCTATGAATAATTGTTCTATCATACTTAATTGTAGCATTTATGACGCCACCTGTGGCGAAATTATTTTTGTGTGCTCAGGAGAAGACTCGAACTTCCATACCCTTGCGATAGCTGACTCCTCATGTGCGTGCGTCTACCCATGTCAGCGAAGCTGCTGACATATGACGCCACCTGTGGCGAAATTATTTTTGTGTGCTCAGGAGAAGACTCGAACTTCCATACCCTTGCGGGCGCTGCCACCTCAAGGCAGTGCGTCTACCAATTTCGCCACCTGAGCATGATGTCAGTATACAAAAATAACGAACAAAAGTATACAACTCATTAATTACTACTCGCGATACCTTCTTCTGTCACTGCCTCTACAGGTACATCTTGACCGATAATATTTTGTGTTACTGGTTCAATAATTTCCACCTTTATCTTTGCAAGTTCAGATTCACTTTTAGAAGATTTTCCTACTGGACTAAGGCGTCGGAGTTTATTTTTTATTTCTTTTGATGCTTTGTCTCTCAAATAGTATAATTTTGATCGAGACACTTTTGCTTGTCGTACTACTTCTATTTTGTCTATACTCGGTGAATACAGTGGATATATTTTTTCTATTCCAATGTTGTCAGTTCCTACACGGCGTACAGTAAATGTCCCTCCTGCTTGATTTCCATGTTTACGAGCTATCACGAGGCCTTCAAATAATTGTAATCGCACTTTATTATTTTCTTTTATTTTTTGCCACACACGCACAAATGAACCAGGAGCAATGTTTAATTCGCGACGAGATTCCGCATGCACAGGAGAAATATGCTTATCGGTAATGGTAATTGCCATGTAGTTATCATAACAAATACATTCTTATTCTGCAATCAAATCCAATGCTCGCTTAAAATCATCTGGATACGGCGCAATAAAAGTATACCCCTCTTTTTCTTTTTTATGAAAAGGAATCCACAACATATACGCATGAAGCGCAAGGCGATGAAACTCTAATAATGGGTGTCTTCTAGGTGCATATCGTGCATCACAAATAATCGGATGCTGTATGGCAAGCGCGTGTACTCGTATTTGGTGCATACGCCCAGTTAATGGCAAAAATCGAACAAGCGAGGAAGTGGAATCTCGTGCTTTTTTAATTATTGCGTAATCGGTGCGCGCATCTCGTGCTTCTCCTCGTATACTTGATACACTTTGTTTACGAAAATCTCTTCTACTTTTTCCAATGTTTGTTTCAATCATTCCTCGTTGCTGTGATGGCACACCATACACAAACGCATGATATTCTTTTTTTACATGTCTTCTTTGAAAATGTGTTTTGAGCTCTTGATACACTTCTTGTGTTTTTGCAATAACCACTACCCCACTTGTTTCTTTATCTAAACGATGTACCATACCGGGACGCGCAATGATCTCTCCTGATGAATCTCGCATATTTTTCTCTCCAATATCTGCCAAGTATGGATACTGTTTCACCAGAATATCTGCAAGAGTACTTACCCCTTTTGTTCCTACTCCATGGTGCATGGTCACTCCTGCTTTTTTGTTTATTACTAAAACAAATTCATCTTCATGGATAATATCTAGCTCATTCATATTGAGTATTGTACCAAGTTACAAACAATATCGCTTGCTTGTGTGTTCTGTGATATACACAGTACATATAATACAAGTATGAGAGAGAATATAAAAAAAGGAATAGTGATAGCGATATTAGTAACCATACTTTACTCAACAGTATACAAACCAACAGTGTTAGTAAATCTGTGGGTTGCGTATGTGTATTTTGGGCATTACTATTTGAAAAAATTGTTTCGTGAGGAATAGTTCATTATAAAAATAATATATGAACAAAGTTGTCATTATTGTAGCAACCACCCCACAAGGAGTTATTGGTATGAAAGGTGCAATGCCTTGGGGTATGAATCAAAAAACAGATTTGAAACGATTTAAAGATTTAACAATAGGACATGTAGTTATTATGGGTCGCAAAACGTGGGAATCTCTCCCTAGAGCATGCGCTCCCCTCCCACATCGTATTAATAAAATAATTTCAACTACAATCACCACCACCACCGATGCTGACGTTCATAGCAATCTTGATGAGGCAATTATAGATGCACAAAACAAATATCCAGAAAAAAAGATATTTATTATAGGAGGAGGATTGTTGTACAGCGCATCTCTGTCACAAGCAAATATCATATACCAAACAATTATTCATACTGACATTGAAGGAGATACTTTTTTTAACAAAGGCAATGGATGGCATCAAACAGCTCTCGAGAAGCATTCAGCAGATGTAAATAATATGTATCCGTACACTTTCGTACAATGGGAAAAATAATTTTTTCAAAAGAAAAAATATTGTGGGCGATAGAGGACTTGAACCTCTGACCTTCTCGGTGTAAACGAGTTGCTCTACCAACTGAGCTAATCGCCCTCGTTATATTAACAATAACATACAATTATATGTTGTGCTATATTATTTTATTTTAAACTCTCAGTTGGTAGAGCAACTTTTGCTCCCTATATATTAGTCGTGTAAACACTCCCATGACTGAGCTAATCGCCCTCGTTATATTAACAATAACATACAATTATATGTTGTGCT
>JASGCN010000001.1:0-82723 GCA_030054135.1 Alphaproteobacteria bacterium | reverse complement strand
ATATTATTTTATTTTAAACTTCTCATCCCTCGTTATTTTTCAGATTATTTCTTTTTTTGAGACATGGTATTTTCCTGAACAACACAAATTCCATCAGTACAATTCATAGTAATATCAAGTTTTTTCATACCTTCTGCAATATTAAGAAGCACTTTTTCTTGAATATGTCTGTGTTCTTTATAATCCGCTGTTTCTATATAGTAAATAGTTTCATATTTATATGATCCCTCTCCAATGCTTACAAGAGTAGCACTTTCAAAAGAAACTCGAACATCTGCGCTTGATACCATTTTTTCTATATGTGAAGGAATTTTTGGAAGCAAATCCATATCAGTGTTGTACAACACATCAATATGTAGTATTACTCGTCTATGTGTGAGTCTTCGAAAATTTTGTATCTCTGCGGTTGATAATTCATGATTTGGCACAATGATAAGCTCTCCATTAGAAGCACGCAATTGTGTTGATTTAATACCTATATGTTCTACCGTACCTGAAAAATATGTTGTGGTTCCCTGTGGGCGTGCTTGAATGTAATCGCCAACCAAAAATGGTCTGTCGAGTAAAATTGCAAAGGTAGAAAAAAACTCTCCTATTACTTTTTGCATTGCAAATGCAACGGCAAC
This sequence comes from Alphaproteobacteria bacterium, assembly GCA_030054135.1. GTDB lineage: Bacteria > Patescibacteriota > Minisyncoccia > Phycocordibacterales > JABAAK01 > JASGCN01. The sequence goes on along the minus strand of JASGCN010000001.1, from coordinate 82,097 downwards.
CGTTCCCACTCCCAATCCAGCCAACAAAGATGTAAGGTTTACCCCCCAGTGTACAAGGAGTATTCCCAATACAACAATCCACACAGTAATTTGTGTAAGTATACTTGCCACTGGCAAAAAAGAGGCTCTCAATGTTTCAGAAGGAAGTAAGTTTTTTATGCGTACAATAAATGTTTCTTGCACACCACGCATACACCCATATCCCAAAGAAATTAAAGAAATAAAAAACATCGCTTCTTTGATGTCTCGTACAAAAGAATCTGCTGGAAGCACCAAATACGAAAGCCCGACCCACACACCACTAGACACTGCAAAAATAAATCCTATGTGACGGAAAATATGCATAGCGAACGATTCTTCTGTTTCCTTCGCAGGAACTTTTGCAAGACGGTATAGCCATACACTGATGTATCGTACAAATGCCAATATAATCAACACTACAATAGCCATGAGAAGCACCATATACACATAATTATTTTCTTGAAAAAAAACTAAAGCAGTTTCTTCTTGCATATTCAATGGTAACATGTATTCGTCATAGATATTGTGCTATACATATCGTGACAAAAAATCTATAAGAGGCAATTGCAATTGTTTTTGATATTGGATATTGTTATCTCTAAAAACTTTCTCAAGATTTTCTACATTAGAATCAAACACCTGCACAGTATACACACGATATGTTGTGGGTGGTATAGTGCTCTCTTGCTCTGTTGTGTTTGTTATAATTTCAACTGGCTCTTGTGCAGCGATGAGCATGTGTGCGTATTCGTCTGGTATATCTATAAAATTATATCCCACAATATGTTCATAGAGAATTGTTTTTTCGTTATTATACACAAATCCTTTATCAGTAAATGCGTGATAGGTCATTGTTGGATCTTTTCTATGAATTTGTATCAGTATCACTGAATATACAGAAAGCAATAAAGCAAAAACATACTGTTTGGCAAACAAAGCCCAAAGCACAAAGGTAATCCCTACCAACACATATATTATTTCTCTCTCTTTGCTATATTTTTTTTTACTTACCGGAATTGCCCATCCAATATGCGTATGATCTGCCATATCTACATCATATCATGTTGTAATTTCATTTTGAGAACACAATTTGATATAGTAGACACTATGTACACAACACTACTCATGTATCAATACATCACCATACCAGACCCACAGGCAATCCGTACTTGGTATAAAAATATATCTCACCACTATAAAGCAAAAGGGCGTACTATTATTGCCAAAGAAGGATTTAATAGCACGATAGAAATACTAACAAGTGATGTGCCAGATGTTATTGCAGAAATTCATAACAATCCATTGTTTAAAAATATGCATATTAAAAAAAGCACAAGCAATGGAGATACATTTCCAAAATGTTCAATAAAAATAAGAGATGAAATTGTAGGTACCAAGTTTCCTAAACATATTGATCCACAAGTACGCACGGCAACACATATATCCCCAACGGAACTTCACAAAATGTTTCAAGAAGAAAAAGACTTTGTAGTGGTAGATATGCGCAATGAGTACGAACTTGCTTCTGGCTTTTTCAAACATACTGTTAATCCTCATCTTAATCACGCTCGTGATTTACCAAAAGCAATTCCAACACTTAATCAATATCGTAATAAAAAAATTGTAACTGTTTGCACTGGTGGTGTGCGTTGTGAAAAAATGTCTGCATACTTACTTGATCAAGGATTTACAGAAGTATGTCAGCTTGATGGAGGTATACACACCTATCTGGAAGAATACCCTCATGGGTATTTTTCTGGATCACTGTACACATTTGATAAAAGAAAAGTTATGCATACTACCAGCACCCATGATGTAGTTGGTGAATGCACAAAGTGCAAACAATCAACTGAAAGATATATTGATTGTGCAAATGATGAATGTCATACCCATGTGCTGATGTGTGAAACCTGTGCGCCACATGCTCCAGCGTTTTGTTCCTATACATGTCGCAAAAATACGAAACGCTTTACTTTAGAACTTACTCGGAGATAATATGCCATCTCTTCGTTAAGATACTGTACGCTTTCTTTTCGTTTTAACTTTTAACTTTTGTTTTTCTACACTTTAACGAGCAGATAATATGTATCTGCGAGCCATTAGTCCGCCCAGCAGGAATCGAACCTGCGACCCACCGCTTAAAAGGCGGTTGCTCTACCAGCTGAGCTATGGGCGGTATATTGTATATGTCTATCGTACTGTTTTTTTTACACGAATACATGTTATTCGCAACCGCCGTACCTATGTATAAAAAATGGTCGGCGTAGATGGGAGTTACCCACCGCACCGTCGGTAACAAAATAATACTATACATTTTTTGTTTTTGCCATATACTAGAAGTATGAAGGTTGAATCAGATCTCATCATTATTGGAATTATTTCACTTGGGCTTGCAATATATTTTTTATAATATTAATAAATGTAGGTTGCAACCAAACGATCTTGAGCATCTAATAGATAAATTGCATTGTTGGTAGCTGTTGGCCATATCGCCGATCCACTTTCCAAATATACACGCCATTCTTTTACAAGAAAATTTGCATCAAATCTTCTCTGTCTGATACAGGATTCTTCCGTTACCTGTCTCTGTACGATGTCAATACAAGATTGTGGAATAGTTGCTTGTGTTGCGGTGGTAAGCGCAGTACATCGCGGGAATCCTATTACTGCATTTAAACACAACGGATCTCTCCCAGCTTCATACCCACTTTCAGCAAGTAGTTGTTGCGGACTTGGACACCGTTGTTTAATGGGTGGATTAAAAATAAAAAATTGTGTTCGAAATCCAGTACAAGTATTTACTTTAAATGAATACCCCGTGGGCGATCGTCCTGAATTTACAAATACAATGTCTTGTGTTTTCAATTGCAACGGAGCTTGCACTGATCCACCAGCACTCGCAGGTACATTGAATTGTTCAATGGCACTGGGAAGCGTGTAGTAGTTGCGTGTACGATGATTGACCAACTTCCAACCAGTAATGTTTACTGAAGAGGTAATGTGATGTGTCCCCCACAATAATACATTTTGTTCTTGTGCCACAGTTGTTTTTCGTAACGGAATATCGTAGAAAGCAACCAGTCCTGCAAACGGAGATGGTGTGTATTGTGCAGAAACATAATCAACATATGCAGTAAGAAGTGTTGCGTTTATATTTTCTGGCACTGTGTGGCTAATGTGTCCTGACGCAATTCCTTTTTTAAGAGCAAGTGTGTTATTTCCAGTGAAGACATTCAATGGAGGCTCTACTACTGCATCTTTTTGAGTGACAATAGAACTGGTATTAAATGTGTTTCCTTGTAAAGATCCGCCATCAAGAAGATCAACAAGTATGTCTCCTGTGCCATTGCTTTGAGAAATATCACTGCGTGCATAAAAAATTTGTTCCTGCACTAATAAAAAAATAATTCCTGCTACTATAATCATCATGAGCACTGGAATGGCTTTCATACTGGTATGATATCATCTGGCATTATGATGTGCGAGTACGCAATAGACGCAATGCTTCTTGTGTTTGCTCTTCAAGAGGCGCTTGTTTGTTTTTAATTTGCATTACCACTTCACGAATATCTTTTTTTTCATATCCCAAAGTACTCAGTACCATAACAATATCTGCAACATCTTTATGCTCATATCCATCAACTGAATCCACCTTACCAGACAATTCAAGAATAATTTTATCTGCCTGTTTTTTGCTAATGCCATATACATGGTGCAAAGTGTTGCTATCTTTCCCACGAATGCACATAAGTATATCTTCAGGAGAAGCATGAGAAAGAATTGAAAGCGCAGATTTTGGGCCAACGCCAGACACAGTTAACATGAGCAAAAAAACAGAATATTCACTTTGTGTGGCAAACCCATACAAATCCATGCCATTTTGTTTTATAGCAAGATGTGTGTAGAGTGTTGCTTTCTTTTTTACAAGAAGCTCTTTTTTTATTGATGAAGTCACCTGTACTAAATACCCCACACCTCCTTCGGTGGAAACAAGCACATTGTCCTTACCTGCGTCGATAATTGTTCCTGTGAGTAAACCTATCATATATCTATCATACTCTGTTATTATCTTGATCTACTTTTTCACTCTAGCGTATAGATATACTGCTATGCTAAAGTATTTATATGCCAATAATATTGTCAGCAAAAAAAGCACTCCGTGCTTCAAAAAATAAGCGCGTATTCAATATACGAAAAGATAGAGCAATGAAAGACACTATGCATGCTGTAAAAAAAGCTGTTACTGAAAAAAATAAAACTGAAGCAAAAAAATTGTTCACTCTTGCGCAACAAGCGATAGACAAAGCAGTGAAAAGAGGCATCATCAAGGCAAATAACGGTGCCCGTAAAAAATCACGGTTACTTGCCACTATTGCAAAAATAGGTACATAGATCTCCCTGTAGTTCAACGGATAGAACATACGCTTGCGGAGCGTACGATCCAGGTTCGATTCCTGGTGGGGAGGCCACTCGCAGATATATCTCTCGCTTCCAATTTTCGCCTAACACTCGCTTTTGCATTCTCTTATATTGAAAACTGTAAAACTCGCTACGCTCAAACAGTTACAGTTTTCTAATATAAACCGAATGCTTCGCTCGTGGCTCAAATAACGGAAGTGAGAGATATATCGTGCTCGTTTATAATGAGATGTGAAAAAATTGAAGGTGTTTTGCAAACACATTGCTCCGTTTATTTTGGAAAGATAAAAAATTGTTTAACTATTTTCTGGAAATTGACGAACCTATACGAACATAAAAAATACTACTATTTTGAGTTCATTTTTTTCTATTTCTGTTATAATTCCTAAATGGTTTTTTTCCAATAACTCTATTCTGCGAGCATTTTTTAATGCAGGATCTTGTGTTGTCTTATTTTTTTTTCTTTGTTCCTTCATATTCACAATATATCATTACACCAGTATATTCACGATACGATTAGGTACTATTATTATTTTTTGTGTGGTTTTTCCAGAAAGATGTTTTTGAATAGCTGCATCTTCAAGAGCAAGTGTTTCAAGTTCTTTTTCAGGCATATCCATCGGTACATCAATTTGTGATCGTACTTTTCCATTAATTTGGATTGGTACTGTGATACTTTCTTGACGAATGACACTTTTATTTACTGTGGGCCATGTAGAGAGATGAATTGACGATGTGTGTCCCATCACATGCCACATCTCTTCTGTTATGTGTGGTGCAAATGGTGCAAGAATAGAAATGAAATGTTTAAAATCTGCGACAGCAATATCTACATCTTGTATTTCATTTAAGCAAATCATCATACTTGAAACGGCAGTATTAAATTTAAATGTTTCAATGTCGTTTCCCACTTTCTGTATTGTTTTGTGAATTGATGAAAGTGCGTGTGCATCTGTAGTGGCTACATTTTTTTCAACTACTGATTCATGCAGACGCCACACTCGTTCAAGAAATCTGCGTGATCCAACAAGCCCATCATCACTCCAAGGAGCTGACTTTTCAAACGGACCTATAAACATTTCATACATACGAAATGCATCTGCGCCAACAGTGTTGATGACATCTTCTGGAGAACGACTGTTCCCTTTTCTTTTTGATATTTTTGAGCCGTCTGGTGCAAGAATGTATCCAAGAAATTCTAATCGTGTAAATGGCTCTGGAAAATCAACCATACCTGCGTCTTGCATAACTTTGTGCCAGAACCGTGCATAAATCAAATGTGCAACGGCATGATCTGCTCCTGCATATATGTGTACCGGCCCCCAGTAATCAACAGATTGTTTTGAAAAAGGAAGTTCTTTGTTTTTTGTATCCATGTATCGAAACCAATACCACGAAGAGCCCGCCCATTGAGGCATAGTATTTGTTTCTCTTCGTGCAGGAATTGCGTGTGTAGTTTCTTTGTTTTGTGAAATTGCCCCTGTTGTTGGATCAAGAAACACATTGACCCATGTATCAATGCCCGCAAGTGGCCCTTCAAGAGTTCCTGTTGGCTGATATGAAGCAACTTTTGGCAATTGCATTGTGTGTAAAAATTCAGGCAATACTGGTACGGCGTATTGTTCTTTTCCATCGTGAATATACATCACTGCTTCTTTTGGTAGCCACGCACCAACTGGCCCCTGTGCTACTAATTCATAATTATTTTTTCCTTCAATCCATACAATAGGAAACGGCTCACCCCAAAATCGCTGTCTTGAAAAAACCCAATCACGAATTTTGTAGCGTTTTTGTTTTTTTGCATCAACCATGTCAGAAAGGATTGTTCGCGCCTCCTCAACCGTTTTTCCATTTAATGCGTGCGCGTGTACGAGCACATCATGTTCAATTACTGTGCGTGATTCTATATTAAAAACTTTTGCAATTTCACTATCGCGTTCATCATGTGCAGGAACTGCCATAATTGCTCCTGTTCCGTATGAAGATAGTACATAATCAGAAACTATAATTGGTATTTGTTCTTTTGTAAATGGATTTGTTGCAGTAACGCCTTCAATAATTACTCCTGTTTTTTCTGTAACCGCTTGTCTTTCTAAAGTTGTTTTTTGACTGCTTTGTGTTATATAGTTTTTAATTTGTTGTGCGTTGGTAGAGGTAGCAAGCAACTGCTCTGTGAGTTCTCCGTCTGGAGCAACCACTACACAAGTGGCACCCGGGAGCGTTTCAATTTTTGTAGTGTATATGGAAATAGGAATGCCCGCACTTGTTGAAAAAGAAAATTCATGTCCTTCACTTCTACCAATCCAGTTGCGCTGTGCATTTTTTATTTTTTCAGGCCATTGATCTAATAAATCTAAATCATCAATAAGACGATCTGCATATTTTGTAATCGCAAGAATCCATTGACGCATTGGTTTTTGAAACACGGGGTGTCCTCCGCGTTCACTTTTTCCGTCTACTATGTCTTCGTTTGCAAGCACGGTGCCCAATTCTTCACACCAATTAACAGGAATAGTTTTATTTGTTGCAAGCCCTCGTTTAAAAAATTCAAGAAAAATTCTTTGCGTATGCACATAATATTCAGGATCGGTGGTATTAATTTCTCGAGACCAATCGTACCCAAGTCCAAGCATATTGAGCTGAATTTTAAATTTTTTAATATTTCTCTCCACTGTCTCTGTTGGATATTCTTTATTCTCTATTGCAGTTTCTTCCGCAGGGAGACCAAACGCATCCCATCCCATTGGGTGCAATACATTAAATCCATTCATTCTTTTAAAGCGACTGTAAATATCTGTTGCCACATACCCACGAGGATGTCCCACATGCATTGAGCTTCCCGATGGATATGGAAACATATCCAACACAAAGCAGTGTGGTGTATCAGTAAAATTCTCAGTCCGATATACATTGTCCTCTTGCCATTTTTGTTGCCACTTTTTTTCAAAGATTTCAGGACTAAATTGCATATTTTTATAATACACCAGATTATTCTTTCCTGAATACATTGCGGTGTTTGTTGGACAAAGTTCGAATGTTTTTCCAAGAAAATCCAAATGATTAAAAATACTAATGCGGACGAGGCAAGGCGAAACTATTTATCGGGGGAATGGATTCGCCTTGCCTCGGCTGATTTCCCGCCCGCAGGAGGGGTCTGGGGAGGAATTCTCCGCTTGCTCCGCTGTTTTCTTTTGGCGAATTTCGGGCAACTAGATTGAAAAACTATTCCTTGATCATTATGGGCTTTTTACACTCTTTGGCAAAATCGTAAATATCTTTCTCGAAATGATGTCGTCCAACAATTTTTGCTAATTGAACTTGTTGCTTGTCGTAATAAAACTCTCTTTCGTCATTTTTTACACTCAAAACTTTTGGTACTGGCACAAAATATCGATGTCCGTCCAAAGAAACAAACAGTTCCTTTTCTAACAACATTGCATTAGCCTCTAACCGAACATAATAAGAGGCGTTGTTTGTTTTGTCGGGATAAAGACCGTCATTTATCCACTCCTCGTGAAAATTTTCCACAAGTTCTTTATCCCAATCTACAACAATTTGGAAATTAGGATATTTTTTATGGCGATAAAAAGAAAGATGATCGTCTATGCCTTGAAACTTTTCCCAATTTTCAGGATTTTTCAGATATTTTTTGAACCTTATTATCGGATTTACAAACGAAATATAGGCAAAATATGTCCCAGCCAAAGTCACAACTAAACCGAGTATTCCGATTATTAAACTAAGTATTGTCATCAAATCACTCGTCATAAAAATGATACTTACACCCATTGACCGACCGACTCCTCGATATTTTTAAACCATACAGCTTCATCATCAATCGTCCTATTTTGTTTCAATAAGTTATCTAAATATCCTTGTAAGTTGTTTGGATTATTAAAATTATTATTTTTTGCAGTTGTGATAAATTGCCTAAAATTTCCTAAATTCATAGGGACTATGTTTGTTTGTCCACCGTAAAATTTAGGAGCTTTTTGATTTAATGCAAAAAAGTGAGCGAGTGTTCCCTCGCTTATTTTAGGAGCGATAAACAAACAATACACAGGCTTATTTGTTGAACTTTTGGCGTTTCCAAAATGTCTTGGTACTGGTTCGCCCTCCATGTCATATTGTTTTTGTCCTGACGACATCGTAACTTCAACGATCATTTTAAAATTCTCATAATCTATCTCTATGTCGGGCATTCTTGCCCCAGCGGTATTAAGTGGGACTCCGTCTAAGTCAAGTTTAAAATTACCTTGCACTTTTTTTGCATAGTTAATCATTACCATTGAACGCCAAATGTTCCATTCTAAATATAGCGAGGGGTCGGGGACGATTTTTTGATCTATCTTATCGAATATACTTAAAATATCATCAAACTCTTTGTAGTCCTTGAGTCCTTTTTCTGTTTGAGCTATTGCTTGATTAACTCTATCCGTTTCGGTTTTTTCTAATAAGTCTTTTAGATCTTCAACTGTTGCTTTTTCATCATAACCAACTCCAATTTTACTCAGTTGTTTTTCTACGTTTTCTCTCTTATCAGTTAATAGCTCTAAAGTGCTTGAACTAAATAAATAAGTTTTAAAAGTCTGTTCATTTTTAAATAATAGTGCCTTTCTTTCTATATTTTGCAAAATAAAATCCACCTCGGCGTTACGAGACGGAGCAACTATAATTCTAAAATTTTTATCAAAAGTTATTAGTTGTGTTGCTCTCAAATATCGAATAAGAGCGTCTGCATAATCAATATGATTACTTTTCTTTCTAGCTATAAAATCTTGCAAAGTAGTATCATTATCTTGCCTGCCTTTAAATTCTTCGTTTTCTATATCTTCTTCATAAATTTTCAATATCTCTTTTGTAAAAATTGAATCAATAAAGGCTTTTTTATTTCCTGTATGTGCCGAATAATCAGATCTATATTCTTTAATCGCTCGGACTATCTCATCAAATTTTTTGTAGTTTGTTAATTGTACAAAAAATATGGCTATTTCTGTTTTTGAAATGTTGCCTATGGTTTTGACAAGTCTCAATAATTCTAAATATGGACGAACATTAAAATCTCTTTCTTCTGGTACTTTATGATATGGCGACGGTAGTTGGAATTTTAATAACTGTCTTGCTATTACTTCATTTATTCTCTTGCCACTTAATAATTGCTGTCCTACCTCGGTTAATTTTATGACTGGTTTTAAATCAACAAAGCCAAGTGCTTTCGGAGCTCTTGTGATTCTATCTCTTGCAGCAAAGGTTATATCTTTAGGTTTTTCTTTTCCCTCATAAAACTCAGACCCAAAAAGATCATTAAAAAATGCTTCTTGTGTTTCACTATTCCATTTTTTGCCAGTATATCCGTCAATCAAAATTTGAATCTCGGGAATTATTTTTTCAATAGTTCTCGGCGATGTGAAGGCAAAAATTGTTTTAGATTTATTTAAATTTGCCATATCAAAATAGTTTGTTGGTTAAATTATCATCAGAAAGCAATGATTGGGGTTGCAAAATGTCTTTTCCAGTTTTAAAAAACTCTTCAGCTCTTTGTTTAGATATATTGATTGATTTTTCAGAAATATCGCAACCAATAAAATTACAATTATTTTTTATACTTGCAATCATCGCCGAACCGCTTCCTAGAAATGGATCGCAAACAACAAATCCGTCTTCGGCACTTCCTTTAATCATCAACTCAAAGATTTCTGTCGGTTTTTGAGTTGGATATTTTATTTTAGTCACTCTTTTAATTTTCCATACATCTGGTATAGCTTTTGATTTTAAGTGCCTTTTGCCCTTACTAGCAAATAGAATAAACTCGTGTCTTCTTCTGAAATAATGACCAAGCCCAATGTTGGCCTTATCCCAGCATAAAATGTTTTTAACATCAAAAATTTGACGAACCATCGGTGCAAGAGATAATAAAGAATAGGAGTCAAACATAATATAAATATGTCTATCATTCTTTAAAACTCTTTTACATTCATTTAAAAATTCGGCATAGTTTTTTTCCGTATCATGGAATTCCTCAAACCATTTTGCACCATTTTCGCCCTTATCTTTGTAGGTTCCTATTATTTTACCTTTTCCTAATTTCAACATTTGATTCATTCCAGAATATGCAGGGTCTGTTGTTATTAAATCAACGCTATTATCTGGCAATGATTTCAAAAAATTAATGGCATCATTTTGATAAATTTTAATGACACCATCGCTGGAAGCAAAAAATGGTTTATTGAAAACTGTTTGCACGGATTTGTATTTAATTTGTTCGGTAGTTTTTTGCATAACTATTTTTTGAGTAAATCATCAACTGATACTACAAGGGCTTTCGCGATCCTTTGCATTGTCTCAATGGTAGGGTTAGGGGTATCGTCCAACTCTATTTTAACAACAGTATTTAATGAAAGGTCAGAAAGTTTTGAGAGCTTATCTTGCGAAAGCCCTTTTTCTTGCCTAAATTTTTTGATGTTTTTCCCTATTGTGGACATAGTAGACTATAATGTATGGAAAGTGATATAATACTCTTATGACTTGCAATAGAATTATATCAGCTTCCCATTCTTTTCTCAATGCCAGAATTTCGCCAAAAGAAATCAGAGGAGCAAATGGAAAATTCCTCCCCAAACCCCTCCTTTTCCATCTGCGACATCCGAATTCAAAAACAAATGAGCCGAAGTTTTGGCAAATCCTTTCCCCAAAAAATAGTTTTGCCAAAACTTCGTCCGCATTGTTCCGCCACCTGCCTGAATACTTGGAAGGCAGAACCCCGAAAGAAAAACACCCTTTCCTTTTTCAAAAGAAATTTCACCCCCACCAAATCAGAAATGTAAGGAGTGTTTTTTCTTTCGGGGTTGCCGAGGCTTTGCGAGGCAGTGGCGGAACGATTCATTCATCATTAGGGTTTTGCTCAAAATACATTCGAACTTTGTACAATGAATACATTGCGGAAGGAGAGAGATTCGAACTCTCGAGACGCTTACGCGCCTGCCCGTTTTCAAGACGGGTGCTTTCAACCACTCAGCCATCCTTCCATGCGCTATGAAATATATTGTAAACTAAATTACAAAAAAAAGATATATCCACTATAAGCAAAATAAAAAACAATTCAGTATACTAGAATTGTTCTCCCCTCATAGTTCAATGGATAGAACAGCGGACTTCTAAGCCGTTGATGTTGGTTCGATTCCAGCTGAGGGGGCCACGCGACACTGCTATACCCGAGCCACAGGAATGGAAAGCATAATGTAGTCAAACATATCTACAAACGACAATCGTTTCATACGCTCTAATCGTTCTGCTTCATCAATTGCTATATGCACTGAAAGCAATTCACTGCTACTCCACAAGGGCGCATATTTTTTTGCCTGTGCAAATGGATATTCTTTTACTCCTGCGTCTTGCGCAGTTGAATGATTTTTTGCAAGCAACAACATCCGCAACTGCCAATACAATGTTGGGACACACGCATCAATATTTTCTCCACGCAAACGCATACGATGCACAGTTACAAAAAATTCTTTTCTATTTTTTGATGCAAGCGCTTGTGCAAGCGCAAAGGAAGGGCGTGTTTCTTCAACTACTTCACTTTTACTGTGTATGACTGCTCCTGTCTTTTTAAATGTTTCAAGCTCCTTTGGAGGAATTTCTGATTCTACTAAAACAAACATGTGCTCTGAAGCCACAATAACAGACGCGTGCTCCAACAGATAGTCATATACCCCACGCCATTCCCCATCAAAATTTTTTGGCTCATCAATAAAAACAATATGTTTCTTTGCAAAAAGTCCAGTCCCATACACTATTTCACCAAGAGTCAATTGAGATTCTCGCACAGAAGAAAAAACTTCATATAATGCATCGGGCCTCTTTTTTTTGCACAGTTCTATTAATGCTCGTGCCTCTGTGCGAACATTTTTTCCATTGCCAGTATAGATATATAACATACCCACAGCATATCATGTTGATAAGATTTTTACATTTCTCACAATGTGCATTAATATACAAATATGAATAGAACACCGAACATGCGAGGACATCATTTTAGGCCTGGAAGCATTGATTCAAAACACAGTCAAAGAGAAATTGAGAGAAGATACGCTCCCACAAACAAAAAACGGCCAGAAGAAATTTTTATTAGTAGTGAAGAAAAAAATACTGTTCTGTTATATACACCTAGTAAAACAATAGAACAAGCAATTGAGCGAAACAAGAAAGCAATGGAAAAAATAAAACTTACCGTACAATTTGGCACACTATCCCAAAACAACATATTCACACCAAGCAAGCAAAAAGAGTACATACAAATTAAGCTGGGGGTATCATCTGTTTCTTTTGAACAATTCAAAAGATATCAAGAATTCATAGAAAATATTAAACACATATTAAATATATCTTCCTCCAAAAAAAAATCATCTCGTGTGTCTAGTCACTATATAGTGGACTAACATGAAAGATGATAGATATTTTGATGCACTACTTGAAAAAGCAAATAAACATCACATAGAGCACAAATGTGGAGGAGCTCCATATACATCATATAAAGAATTGTGTGTACAGTTACAATATATTCCCTGCACACATATGCTTGAAATTGGTACAGGTACTGGATTTTTAACCACCATACTGGCACACACCTATCCACACGCATACATTGATACTATTGAAGAAGACGCGACACACGTTGCTCTCGCAAAAGAAAACCTACTACATCTCCCACACGTAACTCTTCACCACACCAGCGCACAAGAATATGTAGCGTCCAAAAAATATGATTGCATTATTTTTGATGGGTATGCTCCAGATATGACACTTATCCCTATATATAAAAAATATCTCTTACCGTGTGGGTATCTGATAAGTACGAACAAACATCTCTTTGGTCAATTTGATGGATCATCTACTCGAGAATATCATGCACACCTCCAAGATACACATTTCTGGGAATTACAAGCATCTTTTAGTGATACCGATATATATAAAAAAAAATAATATCTACCGTACATCTGCAATGGTATTGGCTCTACGAGGTTCCTTGTATTCATCTGCATGTGCATAAATAAATGCACGAGCTTCTTTCTCGCTGTATGTATATATATCAAAAACCCTTTTTTTAAATGCGAGAAAATCTTTTTTTCGTACTTCAGTATAGATATCAAAAGGTGTTACCCACTTTGCTTCAAAATTTATTTCATTGTATATAGATATAGGAATATTTTCAAATCTATATTCCAAGGGATCGAGGTGTGTTCTCCCGCTTAAATGAATTGCTCGTACTCTGTGATGCCCATCGTGTAATAAATATTTATCTTTTTCTATTGGTACTAAAATTATTTTAGCGCACATATCATCTTTACACACAATACTTTCAGAAAGAACTATTCCATTATTGGTATGTAACAAAAGATTCTCAACTGAATCTTTATTTCGAATTTCATTGTGTGTTACAAGAATTTGTTCTAATGGAATTAACATAGCAGTACCATACATTTATTCATGCCGAAGTGCATCAATTGGGCTTAAATTAGCTGCTGTGCGCGCTGGAATATATCCAAACACTATACCAATAACAGAAGATACTAAAACAGATACAAGTATAGAATTGAGAGATACATCACTCGCAATGTTAAAAAAATATTCAAGAATAAATGAAATTACAATTCCTAAGATAATACCACATACGCCACCTATACTTGTGAGCACTATCGCTTCAAACAAAAATTGCATCCGAATATTTTTTTTACTTGCACCCACTGCTTTTCGTAATCCAATTTCTCGTATTCGTTCAGTTACATTTGTAAGCATCATATTCATGATACCAATGCCCCCAACGATAAGAGAAATGGCAGCAACAGATATTAGAAATCCTGTAAGAGTTTTTGTAATACTCGAAGCGGTATCAATAATATCTGATTGATTTACAACACTAAAATCCGCCTGTGCAGGATTATTTATTTTATGTATAGAAAGAAGTAATTGTTGTATTTTTTCTTGCACCACGATCATCTCTTCCCCTGAAAAAAGAGATGATATTTGAATTGAACTAATATAATTATTTTTTGAAAAATAACGCTGTGCAGTTGTGTACGGAATAATAATTCTGTCATCTTGGCTTCCAAATCCTGATTGCCCTTTTGATTTAATAATTCCAATAACAGTAAAATCTATCCCTCCTATACGAATACGTTTTTTAATTGCGTCATCGTCTCCAAATAAATCTGTTTTTGTGGTACTTCCCAATACTGCAAATCGTGATACATTAGCAACCTGCTGTTCTGTAAAAAAGTCCCCTACATCAATTTCTAACGCTCGAATGTGTTGATATGTATCACTTACTCCAATGACTTGTGTATTGGTATTTTTTCTTTGATATATCACCTGTCTTCTTCCATTTATTTCTGGAGAAATTGCTCGAATGCCGTCTATTTCTTTTGAAATTTTTTCAAAATCATCTATTGTGAGAGTTTGAACTGACCCTCTTCCTTGATTAACCGCCCCTTGCCCTCTCCCAAAACTAGGCTGTACCATAATAAGGTTTGATCCAATTGATTGAATTCTTTCTTCAATACTTTTTTGCGTACCCGCACCAATGGCCAATAGTACTACCACTGAACTAATGCCGATTATAATTCCAAGTACTGTGAGCCCAGACCGAAACTTATTCGCTACGATGGCAGTATACACTTCTCTAAAAAGATCAATGAGCGTCATAATAAATAGTTTTTCTAATATGTTTATTTTTTTCGTCCGAAGCAATTTTGCCATCTTTCAAAAAGATAATCCTGTCCGCATGTTCTGCTACATCTCGTTCATGAGTAATAAGTATAACTGTTGCTTTTTCTCTCTTGTTTATAGATTGAAATGTGCCAAGAACTATTTCCCCTGTTTTGCTATCAAGATTCCCCGTTGGTTCATCAGCAAGAATAATATGCGGATTATTCACTAAAGCACGAGCAATGGCGACACGCTGTGCTTGCCCTCCAGAAATTTGATTACTTTTATGATGTATACGAGAGGTATCAAAGCCAGCCTTTGCAAGTGCTTCAATTGCACGAGATTCTCTTTTTTCAAATGGAACATGTGCGTATACGAGAGGAAGCATAACATTTTCAAGAACAGTGCGCCGTGGGAGAAGATTAAATGATTGAAAAACAAATCCTATTTCATTTCTACGCAATTCTTCTAGTTTTTCTTCGTGCGCATGCCCAACTTCAATATTATTAATAGTATAGTTTCCTCGTGTAGCTATATCAAGACATCCAAGAATATGCATAAGCGTTGATTTTCCAGATCCAGATGGCCCCATAATCGCAACAAACTCTCCATCATTAATACTAAGAGTGATATCATAAAGCACAGGAACACAAGTATCGCCACCTCCATATTCTTTATATATATTTTTTAATTGCAACATATATTAAAAACGAGGGCCTCCAGCTGATCTGTTTTGACTTCCTCCTTGAACTCCGATAGCATTAAATATATTTTTTTGTGGTGCTACCGATGCAGTGCCAGTTGTTATTTTTTGCACAATAACTGTATTTTCATCAATACCACTAATAATTTCTATATATTCAGAATTTTGATTCCCAGTAATTACATGCGTAGGGATTGGATCTGAAGTAAGTACCACGCCTGTACGAGAAATTTGACTATTCAAATAGTGAGGAACTACAAGCACATAATCAACACCGTCTTTCTTTTTAATGGCAGATATGGGAACTGAGAGAGCTTCACCAAAATCTCTAATAATAATTTTTGTAGATACTGACATATTTATTTTTACTTCATCGATTATATTATCAAATTCAATAGTAACGGGATAGGTAACTACCCCCTGCGTTGACACCCCAATTGGATCAATTGCAGATATTTTTCCTTCAAATTCTTTTCCATGTAATGCATCTACTGCGATAGTCACTTTTTGTCCCAACATAATAGAGGAAATGTCATTTTCATTAATAAATACCTTTACAATTTTTTTTAATCCTATGATGCTTGCGATATTACCTGTTCCTGCTTCACCTATTTTTGCATTCACACTTGAAATTACTCCATCAAATGGGGCTAGAATGATTGTATTATTATAATTGTTTTGTGCTTGTATATAATTAAGTCTTGAATTTTCAACCAACGCAGCTTGTATTGTATGGTCTTCTTTTGTTGGTTCTTCAGTTTTTTGTTGATACATCAATTGTTTTTGTGTATAGGAAGTTTTTGTTTGTGTAAGTAATTGATCAGTAGTAATAATATTTGTTTGCATAGACTGCGTTTGAGAAAGCCCACTTTGCATTTGTGAAATAAGAGCAAGTGTTTGTGGTGATGTTTGATCAAAAGCGTATTGTGTCGCAAGCACATGAAAATGCCCAAAATATTCTTTTTGAATATTAAGAAATGTTTCGTATTCTTTAAATGATTGTGCATATGTATTTGTAGTACTCGTCAAAATAATCGGAGATATTCGAGCAATTTCAGTTACAAGTTTTTTTCTTAGTTCAACAAGATTTGATTGTATGTTGTTAATATTGTTTATAAAAATGTTTTCTTGAAAAGAAACCTTATTACCAGTAAAATAGACAAACGGCGTGTATATATTGGAAAAATAAATATTTGTATCCTCGATAATTTTTTGAGATTCAATAAATAAAGATTTAATTTTTTCTATTGCACTGGTATGCCCTTGTGCAAGAACTATTTCACTTTGTTTTAAATCTTCCTCTAAAATGCGTTTGTCAGTTTCCGTAAGATTTCGTTTTAAAAATTTATTATATTGTGCTTGGATAGATTCATAATTATTTTTTGCTTGATTAAGCGATTGGAGGGCATTTTTTTGATCAAGCACAACGAGCACTTGATTTTTTTTAACTTTTTGTCCTTGAGTAATGTTTACCTTTACTACTTGTGCAGTAGAAAGAGGCTTGATATCAACAGATACATCTGGAACAACTGCCCCCGATATTTCTATACCATCTTGAATTTGACGCACTTCTGGAGCTGTTAGTGTATATAGTGTTTGAGTATCAATATTTTTTGTCATTGCCACCCACCCCCATATACCTCCAATAATAAACAATATAACCACTACTCCCTTACTGCTTATAAAAAACCTTCCTATGCTAATAAAAAATGATTCATTCATAACATATTATACGCATAAGAATACTTTTGTTGACAGTTAAGACACAAAAAAGACGGCCTTGCCGTCTTTTTTGTTCTTTAAAAAATAATTAAAGATCAAACCCAACTAAACCAAGAAAGTTATACGAACCTGGCCCTTGTTTGTTTGTTGCGTCTTTCACTGGAACTTCGGCCACTTGTGTAAGTGAACCGTCTTTATTAATATGCATTACACCAATGGTGTATGTTTGAAATGCACCGGCAGCATAAAGATATTTTCCTTCGGCTACAAAAAGATCTTTCGTGTCTCCATTTGGAACAGAAGCAGCTCTTTTGGTATAGGTGGTGTTTTTATCACTGCCAATTTTTGAAAGAGTACCATTTCCGTTCATTTTGAAAGTAGAGATCCAGTTTGCCCCGAAACTCGAAACTAACACTCTGTCATTTTTTTTGTCAACATATACCCAACATGCTTCATCAATATCTCCTGTTCCTGTTGCAAAATTTTGAACTTTAGAAATACCAGTTTTTGTTGGAAGCAATACCGTCACGCTATTTCCTGCGTCTCTTTTTTCTTTTGTTAAATTAAAGTTGGATACATATATGTGATCAGATTTTGTACTCCAAGCAAACCCAATACTTCCCGAAATACCTTTCTCTTCAAAGTAGTGTTCGTTTTCTACAGATCCATCTTGAAAATCATATACATACACACGACCTGGAAGTTGTTCTTTTAAACTTGGAGATGCAGTGTTAAAGTGTGCCACCCCCCATGTTGTTACTGCCAATTTTTTTCCAGTTCTATTGAATGCAACTGTTGTTGGCCCACCGTTTATTCCAGAATATGTATCTAATACTTTTTCAAAAGAAAGAGCTCCTGTCTCTTTGTCAAATGTAAAAAGAGATATATTTCTATCTTGTAATATTTCATTTACTGTATTTGTAAAAAAAGCATCGTTTGGATACCTTTCAATTGGAGCTTCCCCCACTCCTCCTTTTTGTTTATTAGGATTGTTCCATTGATTTCCTACCACCACCCAATAATTTCCATCGCTTTTTTTTGTGTATGCGATAGATACTGGACGAGTACCTTTTGAAGGATACACTTTTGCGTTGCTCAAGTTTCCATTTTCACTATCAAGATTAAATACTGTAATATCATTGCTCCCCGCATTTGCTACGAGCAAATACTTTTTATCAATAATGCTAATAGCTTCTTGTGCATCGAAATCTCCATGAGCGTCTCCTCCTGCAGATATATTAGCGCCTCCTTTTCCTAGTGTGCGATAATTTGTTTGTGCACCAAGAGACCCGTCAGACAGTCTTTCAAATTTAATAATTTTGTTATCAGTGCCATTTTGTCCGTTCAGTGAAGTATATATATACCCTCCAATACCATCTTTACTTGATGAGTGTGTTGAAGAATTATTTATATAAACATATGCACCAACGGCCAAAATAATAACAATGACAATTGCAAATAATATATTGTTGTTATTCATAGAAAAAAAATAGATGTAATTAATTAATAATGCAATATTTTATGATCAAAAAAAAATTCTTAATTAGATAAAATGCTACCCCATATGCTACCACAAAAACAGATTCTCTGCTTATTTTTTGTTTCCATTAGACCCATGTATCCTGCACAGAGACAGAGGTGGTAAGTGGTATTGGATCTTTGTTGGGAGGATAGACATTTTCCATAATTGAAGTGATTAATTGTTCTGCTTCTTTTTGTTTTTTGTTTGCCACTTCAAATACTAATTCATCATGTATTTGCATTATCATTTTTACATCATCTTCAAGGTTGTTTTTTTTAAGGGCAGCAATAATTTCTTTCATTGCAATTTTAATAATATCAGCACTTGTTCCTTGAATGGGTGCGTTAATGGCGAATCGTTCTGCTTGTGCACGAATAAACGGAAGTTTTGATGCATGTCCTTCAATATTTCTTCTTCTTCCAAAAGCAGTTAGCACATAGCCGTATTTATACATATGTGCTTTTGTTGCTTCAAGAAATTTCATTAAATCTCTAAATGTGTCTTTATAGGTATATAAATAGCTCTCTGCTTCTGTTTTTGTTACCCCAAGCACATCTTTGAGAGCTTGCGCTCCCATACCGTATAAAATGCCAAAATTAATACCCTTAGCTGACCTTCGCATGTCTTTTGTAACTGCATCTATCCTTACATTAAACATTTTACTAGCGACAGAGGTATGCACGTCTTCCCCCCGTTTAAATACGTCAATAAAGTTCTTATCTTTAGAAAGAATTGAAGCAATGCGAAGTTCTACTTGACTGTAATCAATGCTCATAATAACTCGTCCCTTTGGTGCAATGAAACACTCACGAAGCTCTTTAGTGTCTTCACTATGTGGAATGTTTTGAATACTTGGATTGGTGGTCGCAAATCGCCCAGTCACTGCACCATGTTGTAAATAGGTTGGATGAATTCTATCTTGTTCATCCATACTTTCAAGAAGAGTTTCAATGTATGTGGTAAGTATTTTTCTATAGTGGCGATGTTTTAAAATGTACTCAATAATTGCATGTTGTGACACAAGAGACACAAGCACTTCTTCTCGTGTAGAACGAGCACCACCTGATGTTTTGTTTTTTCCGGGAGCCACCAGTTGTAGATCATCAAAAAGTACTTCACCTAATTGTTTTGGTGAATTGATATTAAATTCTTTTTTTGCCAAAGTGTATATCTTTTTTTCTATTAGAGTAATATTTTTTTCATACTCATATTTCAAGGATTTCAGTTTTTTTCTATCAAGCAAAATGCCATATGCACGCATATCAGACAACACATTAATAAGAGGTTGTTCTATATTTTCCCAAATGAATTCTTGTTTATTTTTTTGTATTTTTTCAAGAAGTATTTTTTCAATTTTCTCTTCTTCGGTTTCTTTTGTGTATTCACATATTTCTTCCCATGATGGTTTTGTCATGTCAGAGTTTGCAGTAAAACACATCACACCCAATCGATATATTGTCTCTGCGTGTGGTTGTTTTGTTTGAGTGGGAGAGGTATATCCTTCATATTCTTCTTTTGATTTTTCTTCATTCATAAGTCCTTTTTCTCGTGCACGCTTGAGAAAAGAATTGAGTTCATGAGACAGACAAAAAGAATACAATACTTGTGTTTGTATTGACTCCCTCCACTCACGCAATGCAAGAATATCTTGTGTAATGGGGACTTCTCTGTGAATTGTTGCAAGATCGCGAGAATTGAATGCATCTTTCTCTCCGGTATGCAATAATTTTTGCAAACGTTCTGTGAGTGTTAATTTTTTTGATTTTAATTTTTGGTATATGTCTTCAAGATGTCCTGCATCTTGGATGAGAGTAGTGGCTGTTTTTTCTCCTATTCCTTTAATGCCAGAAATGTTATCCGATTGATCACCTGCAAGTCCTTTGTAATCAGGAATATATTCTGGAGCAAATCCAAATTTTTCAATTACTTCTTTTTTGTGGAATTCTTTAAGCTCACGCATTCCTTTTACTGTGAGATGCACCGTTACTCCGTCGGTTACCAATTGTAATAAATCATTATCACAAGAAACAATATGCACATCATGGGTCTCTTTACCCCAATGTTCAGCGAGTGTTCCAATTAAATCATCAGCTTCGTATCCTGCTTTTTCACACACTGCCACTCCGCAGGCACGTAAAAATATTTTTGACGATTCAATTTGACTGATCAACGCATCATCTAATTCTTTTCGTGTACCTTTGTATTCAGCGTTTGCTTGCGCACGAAGTGTTTTTTCTGGGCGGTCATAACACGCAACAATTACATCTGGAGAAAGTGAATCTATCATGGTAAGAAGTGTATTCCCAACACCAAAAAGAGCCCCGGTTGGAATTCCATTTTTTGTGGTAAGTTCGGGAATTGCATGATACGCCCGATGAAGTAATGCGAGAGTATCTATGAGAAGTATTCGCTTCATACAATGGTGACACTATCATCTTTCCTTGTATGAGGATCTATGAATTCAACAATGCGTTCTTCTTTTTCAATAGTAATAATTACACGAAATGCAAATGGCGGAAGATATTGTTTGATAATGTTTCCCCATTCAACAACGATGAGGGTATCTTTCATTTGCAACATATCGCTCCATTGTATTGCTTTCAATTCATCTGGAGATTCAAATCGATACACATCGCAATGAAAAAAATGTTCAAATTGTGGGTGATATGCTTGATATTCTTTTCGAATAACAAATGTAGGAGATGTTACAGTATCGGTAACTCCAATGCATATGGCGATGTCTTTAGTGAGGGTGGTTTTGCCTGCTCCAAGAATTCCTTCAAGAGAAAGAACAGTAGCACCAATTTTATTTTTATGCGAACCACAATATGCTAATATTTTTTGTGCCGTTTCTCGAACATCTTCTTCATTGGTCATCTTGAAATACATATTTTGAGTATAGCATTTATCAATACCACCACTATCTCAGTAAGGTGCTACACTAGAAATATGATGCAACATAGTTCACCTATCAAAGAATTTGATGAGATACATAAAACTCATCTTACTGAAGAAGAAGAGCGTCTTGTTCAATATATATCAGAGATAAACGAACTTCCCTATATGGCTCCATTTTCTGTGGATCTTGATAACAATGCACTACAAATTCTTACAGAAAAGGAAGCTCGCGAAGCACAAATGGCAATTTTTTACCGTATGCAAAAAAAAATAAAAATTGCTTGTCGTAATCCACGGTCAGAAATATTTCTCAAAACACTAAAAATGCTTTTAGAAAAAAAATATCAACCTGAGCTTTTTGTGTGCTCAACACGAACTCTTAACTTGTTTTGGGATTCATATAAAGACATTGTTCTTACATCTGCAACTAAATTGGGAGAGATTAGCATCCTCAACGAAGAACTTGATGCTATTACGAATACTCCACAAACCGTGCAATCAGTAAAAAAATTACTTTTCTCATTACACACACTCCAACGATCCGCAAAAATATCAAAAAATATTGAATACATAGTTTCTGGAGCAGTTGCATTAAATGCATCCGACATACACATTGAAGCAGCCCCCGAAGGTGGAGTTGTTCGCTTTCGACTTGACGGAGTGCTCGTAGTCATGCATGAACTCAAGGCTGACGAATACAGGCAGATTGTTATCCGCATGAAATTGGTTGCTGGTATGAAAATTAATATCATTGATGAAGCTCAAGACGGCGCATTTACTATTGATATGGTAGATCGAAAGTTACGCATTCGTGCGTCAAGTATTCCTGAAGGACAACACGAATCGTTTGTATTGCGTATACTTGATCCAAAAAATGTTATCGTTGATATTGAAAAATTAGGAATACACCCTGTAATACTTTCTGTGCTAAAAAAAGAAATAGAAAAACCACACGGTATGATTATCACTACTGGACCAACTGGGTCAGGAAAAACAACAACGCTGTATTCATTACTTAATTTTATTAAAAATCCTGAATTAAAAATAATTACCCTTGAAGACCCAATTGAATATGTATTGCCCGGATTAGTACAAACTCAAGTAGAAGAAGGATATACATTCGCAGGAGGATTGCGCGCGATCTTAAGACAAGACCCAGATGTTATTTTGGTTGGAGAAATTCGTGATGGAGAGGTTGCACAAACTGCAGTAGACGCAGCTCTCACTGGACACTTGGTACTTTCAACACTGCACACTAACGATGCAATCGGGGCTCTTCCTCGTCTTATGCAAATGAAAATAGACCCAAAAGTATTCTCTCGTTCTATCAATGTAATTATGGCACAACGATTACTTAGAAAATTATGCCCAGTGTGTAAAGTGCCTTACACACCTTCTCCAGAACAAAAGACTATTCTTGAAAAAATTATTGCGGAACTACCCGTTGGATACAAGGCAGATAATCCAATGCTTACGTCTATGTTTGCACCAGGCGAAAAATCAAACACCTGTCCTAACTGTTATGAAGGATACAAAGGACGAACTGGTATTTATGAATTGTTTTTGGTAACTAAAGAAGTAGAAGAAGTAATGCTTCAAAATGGTGGCGCCCGCGATATACAAAAAGCAATAGTGTCACAACAACTCCCAACTCTTATGCAAGATGGATTGGTAAAAGTGTGCCGTGGAGAAACTTCTCTTCAAGAACTTGAATCTACTGTAGGAAATATAACTTCTTTGTAAGAGTAACTGATTTATTTGCAAGTTTCTTTTCAGGTACTATAGAGATATGCAGAAAGAAAAACATACTTTTAGAGAACACTCCCTGGATACTTTTTTACGCCCACCCGCATGGGATCTCTATATTGGCCAAGAAGAACTTAAAAATAATTTATACATTCTTATTGAAGCCGCCAAAAAAAGAAATCAAGCACCGGAACACGTTCTTTTGTATGGCCCCGCAGGATTGGGAAAGACAACCCTCGCTCATCTCATTGGTAAGGAGTTAAATGTTCCTGTACGCACTGCTTCTGGTGCAACCCTCAACAAAGCAAGTGATGTTATTTCTTTATTTTCTGCAGCAACTGGAGGTGGTGTCATTTTTATAGATGAAATACACCGTTTAAATAAAAACATAGAAGAAGTGTTGTATCCTATTATGGAGTCTGGTGGCATTGATATTATGGTTGGCAAAGGCCCTACTGCACGATCGGTACGTATTAATATGCCTCCCATTACGATTATTGCTGCGACTACTCAAATAGGAAAACTATCCCATCCCTTACGCACACGTTTTTCTGGAGGAACACATAAACTTGCGTACTATACTACCCCAGAACTTGTAAAAATTATTACGCACTCTGCAGAAAAATTGGGGGTTGCGTTGGACACACAATCAGCCGAGGCCCTCGCAATTCGTTCACGGTCAACACCACGTATTGCAAATTATCTTTTGAAACGTGTACGTGATTATGCAGAAGTGCACAATAAAAAAATTAATCCTGCGGTTGTAACTGAAGCACTGCTCATACACAACATAGACGAATATGGGCTCACAGAAGAAGATAGACAATTTCTTCAAGTAATCCATAAACAATTTAAAAACGGCCCGGTAGGATTGCAAACACTTGCGCACGCGCTTTCAGAAGATGAGGTAACATTAGAGGAAGTTCACGAACCATATTTATTACAGCTTGGTTTTATTGAAAGATCCCCTCGAGGAAGAAAACTTACTGACAAAGGTATTGCTTACATACAATCTACATAACACTATGCGCATGCTTGGTATAGATCCTGGATACGATAGAGCTGGATTCAGTTGTATTGACCATACTCATGGAGTAGATTTATATGTGTACTCTGAATGTTTTGTAACATCAAAATCTCTTCCATTTGAAAAAAGACTATCGCTTGTTGGAGAACATCTCCACATACTTATAGATAGATTTCATCCAACACATATAGCACTCGAAAAAGTATATTTTAGTGCAAATAAAAAAACAGCACTTTCCATTGCTGAAGTTCGTGGAGCACTTCGCCACATAAGCGAAGAAAGGCGTCTTCCCCTTATTGAAGTAACTCCCGCTGAAGTAAAACAATCTATTACCGGATATGGCAATAGTTCAAAAAAAAATGTAGCCACTATGGTTGCTCACATACTTGCAATACCTGAAAAAAAAAGATTAGATGACGAGTATGACGCTATTGCCATAGCGCTCACTGCGATTGCAATACATAATTCTCAAATGTAGTAATAAAAGATTACGGTATACTGTAACTATTATTATGAAACATTTGCGCACCTATCAAAAATATATACATCATCTATATCGTCACACTCGATCACAGACACAAGCATACTCACTTGTTGAATGGGGTATGCTTGTGGCCACATTATTTTTTTTCGCATCTGCGATAGTTCTTTTGTTTCTCACATTATCCCCACTTCCCACCATTGATCTTTTAGGAAGTAGAAATGAACTCCAATCAATACATCTTCTTGACAGAAATGATAAAGAACTGTTTAATTATTCTGCAGATATTCAACGAGAGTACACCCCTATCGGTTCTATTTCAAAAAATATTATCAATGCTGCAATCGCAATAGAAGACAAAGATTTTTATCAACACAAAGGTTTTAAACCTCTGTCGTTTGCACGAGCACTTTTTATTAACGCTACCAATTTTGGTTTTGTACAAGGAGGGTCTACCATTACTCAACAAGTGGTAAAAAATGTTTTTCTCACAAAAGATAAAAGTGTCTTGCGCAAAGCACGAGAAATTATTCTTTCCTACAGATTAGAAAAAAATATTGATAAAAATAAAATACTAGAGATTTATTTTAACACTATTTCATACGGAGGAGTTATATACGGAGTAAAACAAGCATCTCAAGATTTTTTCAAAAAAGACGCAACCAACGTTACTATCGCTGAGGCAGCATATCTTGCGGCAATCCCCAATGCCCCTTCATACTATTCGCCGTATGGAAAAAATTTTAACGCATTAGAAAAAAGAAAAAACATTATTTTATTTAAAATGTTTCAACAGGGATTTATCACTGAAAAAGAATACCGAAATGCAGAACAAGAACGAGTGTCTTTTTATGGTTCTAAAAAAACTTCTATTTTTGCTCCTCATTTTGTATTCTTTGTTCGTGAATTACTTGAAAAAGAATACGGAAGCATTGAGGCTCTTACTGGTAAAAAAATAAAAACCACCCTGGATTATAATTTACAGCTATATGTACAACAACAGATAGAAAGATTTCTTGAGGGGAAAGATGAAACACAAAATCTAAAAAATATATCTGCTGTTATTCTTGATTCACAAACTGCAGATGTTCTTGCCATGGTTGGATCTGCAAATTATTTTAATAAAGAGATACAGGGTCAAGTTAATATCGCAAATTCCCTTAGACAACCCGGGTCTACTCTCAAACCATTTATTTATGCCGCAGCATTTGAAAAAGGATACACCCCACAAACAATAGAATTTGATGTGCCAACACAATTTGGTACGAATTGTGAACCAGAAAATCTTGCTACTGATTTAGAAAAAGGATGTTACGCACCAACAAACTTTGGTAACCTATTTCGAGGTCCAATTAATTTTACCAATGCCCTTGCGCAATCAATTAATATTATTGCCATTAAGGTCATGTATCTCGTTTCCACTGAAACAGTGGTGACAAAATTAAAACAACTTTTGATTACAAGCATAAAGGACGATTCATGTGGATTGGGGCTTGCCATCGGTTGTGCTGAAGTAACCCCCCTTGAACTTGCGCAAGCATACACTGCACTTGCAAACGATGGAATAGTAAAACAATTTCGAGTGTTCTATGAAGATGAAGTCGATGAAGGTACCCGTGTATTTGAAGAAGACGCAGTGCAAAAAGTTAATAGTATCCTCACTAATGAAACTGCGCGCAGACCAATTCTTTCTGTATATAGTAACATGGGAAGAGAGATCGCAATAAAAACAGGAACAACGAATAACATAAAAGACATCTGGACAGTTGGATACACACCTCGTTATATTATTGTGCTATGGGGAGGAAACAGTGATGCAACTCCGCTTCATGAATCTGCTGCTGGGTCTGTACTTCTTCCACTTCTGCGGCCACTTTCAGATTATATGACAGAAAAATTTGATCAAGAAAAAATAGCATTTAGCACATCGACTATACCGCTTCCCGCTAATCCACACCTACTTGGGAAATGGTGGAGTGAAGACGGTGCCCCTCATTCAATTCTTCATTTTGTAAAAAAGAAAAATCCAAAGGAACCCGGAACTAGTACTGATGATTCTCAATACAATAATTGGGAGTATGCGATTACCCGTTGGGCGAATAATAATACAGGCACTATTTCTTTTCTTAAAAAAACAATAGGAATAGAAAACAAAAGTGGAGATAGTATTGTTGCCC
Organism: Alphaproteobacteria bacterium; assembly: GCA_030054135.1. Lineage (GTDB taxonomy): Bacteria > Patescibacteriota > Minisyncoccia > Phycocordibacterales > JABAAK01 > JASGCN01. Next base: position 54,677 of record JASGCN010000001.1, on the reverse strand, counting down.
CACTAGTGCTAGACCCCTACATTTTTTCTCCACGCGCTGGTGTATCTATTTACAGAAATAATCAATTACTCATTCAAATAGCAAATCCACCACAAGACCAAGCTGCAAGTTTTGAATATTATATGAATGGAAATCATATTGGGACCTCTCGTCAACCAGTTATTACCGTTACCCCAAGAGATGTAATTAATGACAATAGTCAAAGCATTACACTTACCGTTATCATTCGCACTAAGATAAAAAATATAACCCTGCGAGAGAAATATCCGCTTCTCTAATTAACAAACTATTTTAATTCGTCTGTTTCGATAAGTGGTGCGATTATACTTAGATAATTTGTATTTGAAACTCCTGTAATGCACATTGACCCCCCACCACCAATGACAAAACGGAACATAACGAAGTCATCTTTTATTGTTTGTAGAGCAGATTGTATATATTTGTAATTATACGAACGAGGAGAGCCGTCTCCTGTTATTTCTCGCGCAATAAGAATGTCTTTTGTTTCTCCCATGTGATCATTTTTAAAAACAAATTGAACAGTTTTTTTGTCCTCAATGACAATTGAGACTCTATGTACCCCGTCGGCAAATAATCTTGCTTTCTTGAAAAAATTCGTTACATCACTTTTTAACAATACTATTTCAACATTGTATGTTTTTGGCAATGCTGCTTTATAATCAAAAAAGTTTCCTTGCGTTGTTCGCGCGTACACCACACATCCTTCTGACTCACAATACACACCATAATTTGTTTTTGTAATAACAACATTATCAGATATAAGATTTTCAAACAATTTTACAAGCGAATGCGCTGTTTTTTGAGGAATGAGCACTTCAATTTCTTTCTTTGCCTCAACAGAAAAACGCATTTCAGATAATTGAAATGTATCCGTTGCAACAAAATAGACTGTGCTATTTTTTGTATACATATACACAGAAGCAAGTTCTGGTCTCATGGTGGAAGATGACGCTGATGTTTGCACTCCACGCAATCCTTCAATTAAAATTTCTCTTGAAATATCGAATTGTTCTCCTTTTTGTGGATCTTGAATATTTGGTTGCACTTGTTCTTTTTCAAAATGAGGAATAATTATTCTTGATTTACTTCCCTGTGTTTGGATATGTATTTCATTGTCTTCTCTTTTAACAACACACTGTGTATTTGTTAGCGGATCGATAATAGATTGAAACGCCTCCAAAAGAACAACTTCCTTCCCAACTTTTTTTTCTTTATTTTCTATTGGAATAGTGTACGAAGCATTCATATCAAAACTTGCGACACTTAACGTTAGGGTATCGTCCTCAAAGGAAAGCGTCAGAGGAGTCCCGTGTGTTTGTGTTACATCTTTCCATTGAATTTTAATTAATGTGTTTAAAACTGTTTTCAGTAAAGTTGTGTTGGTTGTAAAGTACATATATAGATATAAGTTACTATTACTATAGCATACGTGGATAAGTAGATAAAGTTAAAAAGTATAATAATAATCAATAATATCAAGTAAAAAAATAAAAAAATTATTAACAAAGTTATAAAAGCAAACTTTCTTTTAAACAAAATTAATGTTTTTTCAATAAAAATAAAAAATATGGTGGACAGTGTGGATGTATTGTCGCGTATCTGTATCTCGATTATACAATGTTGAAAAAGAGTTTTATATACAAAAATAAATAAACTATACTGTAAAAAAGTGGATCATGTACATATTTTTTATTATTAATATAGACACTGTGACCGTTAGTTATACAATATATATACACAGTACATACATACATTCATGGATACATAAAAATACAATGTAAACCAGTACAGTTGCTAAACGATACACACACGACAACATTAAAGATTAAGAAGGCGTTTTATTTTTTCTAACTGGATAACTAAATCCCTATCAGTTGTCAATCGTTTTTTAATTTTTTCACATGCGTGCATGGTGGTGGTATGGTCGCGGCCCCCCATTTTTGCTCCGATTGTTGCAAAAGAAATATCAAGACATTCACGCATTACGTACATAATCATTTGACGAGCGAGTACAAATTCTTGTTTTCTTGATTTGGAGGTAATCGCAGAAGGTGATATTTCATAAAATTCACATATTTTTTCGATAATATCTTTTTGATTTGTAGACGCGTGTGGTTTTAGATTATTTTTAATAAAATGTTGCACATTAGAAAGAGTAAGAGGTTTTTTTTGTATTTCTTGATAAAGAGCAAGACTTTTGAAAACACCTTCAAGCTCGCGAACACTGGTATTGACATGTTTAATAATATACTCAAACACTTCTGCATCCATATTTAATTCCATCTGTTCTGCTTTCTTTTTCGCAATAAGCATCATCGATTCATTGTCTATTGAGTTAATATCAAGAATCATTCCTGCGGCAAAACGAGTACGCACACGATCTTCAATCTCGGAAATAAGATTCGGGTGACAATCTGCAGCGAATACTATTTGCCAATTGTTGTTGTGGAGATGGTTAAATAGGTGAAAAAGTTCAACAGCAGTTTGAATTTTTTTCTGAAAAAAATGTACATCGTCAAGGATGAGGAGTTGTGTATTTTGGTATTCTTTTCTAAATTCATGCATTTTTTCTGTACGTAATGCTTGCACGTATGCGTCTGTGAATGCTTCTGCAGTGATGTATCGAACATTCATATTGGGATACATAGCAGCAACTTTATTCCCTATTGCTTGAATGAGGTGAGTTTTGCCACAACCACTTGCTCCGTAAATAAAACATGGATTGTATGCAATACCTAGTCGAGTAGCAACTACTTGCGCTGCTGCGTGTGCGTATTCATTACAAGGAGCAACATAAAAATTTTTAAATGTGAATCGTGGGTTTAAATTATTTTTCTTTTCTATAGATTCAATAGGGAGCGCTGTGTTTGGCGTAGAAATTTGATGTGCCTTTTGAGGTGGTGCAGTTCGGCGTGAAGTTATTATTTTTATGTGTTTGATGTGTGCGTATCGTTTAGCAACTTCACTGGCAATTTGTTTTTGATATTTTTGCATAATCCAATCTCTAGTGAAATTGTTTTCAGTTCCAAGAACGAGACAATTGTTATCATCAAGACGAAGTGCATGTACTTTTTCAAACCATGTTTTAAATTGAGATTCTGATAGCTGAGTTTTAAAAGTAGAAAGAACTGATTGCCACAACTCTTGGATGTTTGTAATATCAGATTGCATGCCCATATATTATGTTTTTTTTATTTTAAGTGCAAATCTTTACAAAAAAAATGTTTATGTTGTGTGACACTTGTTTTGTGTATTTTTTATGTTTTTTATTTTATAGTGTTTTTGTGACTTGCAAAACAGTGTATAAGAGTTTATAGTATGACCATGGCAAAAATAAAAAAAGTTAAACGAGCACGAAAACATGGTTTTTTACATAGATCCTCTTCGGCAAGTGGAAAAAGAATTTTGCGTACTCGTAGAAGGAAAGGAAGAAATAAACTTTCTGCATAGCATTATAGATTTTCGTAATGATGTTTGGGCAGTATAGTAATATGTATGAAACACAAAGCATCTATTGAAGATTTTAAAAAAGATTTTAAAAGAAAGTCGTGTATAGCACCAGGTGTTCATTGGTATCAAAATACTCACATAGAAAAAAAGTGCATTATTATAGTCCCCAAATCGTGTGTAAAAACATCAGTAGTAAGAAATGCAATTAAAAGACAGTTGCGACACATTTGTATTCGTGTACAAAAAAAAGGAATAAAAGAAAATGCATTTTTGTTTTATTATTATGGTACAAAAAGATTAACCCAGGACGAGCAAAGATCTATAGAAATAGGTATACTAACCACATAGTATGTTCACATGGTATCAACACATAGTGTATAACCCAATCGCAAATGTGTATACATTTTTATTGGATAGTACTGGAGGTATTGTAGTATTAGCAACAGTTGTTCTTGTAATACTGATAAAATTATTACTATATTCTTTTTCATACTCAATGTATTACAATCAACAAATGCTCGCACGAGTTCAACCGGAAATTGTAACATTGCAAAAAAAATTTGCTGACAATAAACAAGAATTAGGAATACAGATTATCGATGTATATAGAAAAAATAGAATTAATCCTTTTATAATTATTGTCATACTTATCATACAAATTCCCCTATATCTAGGAATTTATTTTGTGTTGACTGACGCAAGCACACAAGGAATTGATGTGACTCATTTATATTCTTTTGTGAAAAATCCAGAAACGCTTGTGCGTTCATTGGGAGCAATTGATTTGTATGTGGCAGGAAGTTTTTTGCTTGCATTATTTGTAGGAGTAACTCAATGGTATGCAACATATGTTATGCAGCTACATACGCCCCCGTCTGCGAGTGAGACAGACTTTGCCATTACGATGAAAAAAAATGTTTTATACGTGTTGCCAGTAGTTGTAGCAATTATTTCATTCTTTCTTCATGCTGTTATTGCGCTATATTGGATAGTAAATAATATAGCCACTGCTATTCAATATATGCTTTTCAAGAAAAAGTTTTCTTTACTGCAAACGAACCGCCCATAAAGAGAGATCCACATTGTTAATGAAAAAGAAAAATGTAAGTTTTTTTGAAATGTACGGATCGACAATATCAAATCGTGCAGAATCGGTAAGATTTTGAACTGTAGTAGAATCTGGGTTCACCAATTCGTATCTTTGTTTTGTGGTACTATCAAAAAGAATAATAATATCATCAAATGTCGCATCTCCTAAATACCATGAATCTGGGAATACAAATGGATTCCCAGATCTTGTTATTTGAGGAAGATAAATGGGTAATCCACAAATAAAAACAGCTTTGTAACCGGCACATTTTTCTGGCAATGTAGTTTCAATCGCCCAAGTACTTTGTTCAGGAGTTTTTATTTCAGTTACAAATTTTTTATTTAAAATATAATTTTGCACAGAAGTGTTTTGTTCGTCGTGATAAAGAATTGAAGTGCCCAATACTCTTCCGTGGGTACGTTTTGTCGGTTTAATACCATTTGGATCTGCACGGTATACAAAACTACTTAGTGTTTCACTGAGTGGGGTTTTTATAGTAATGAGATCATTATTCCCCCACTGTATATTCCATTGTGTAATTGCATTTTTCCAAATAATTGTTTTCGATTTTGCATCAGTAGCGTCAATGACACCACCAATAGAACCGTCAGGGGTTTTTTGTAAATAGAATAGTTTATTTGCATTGTTAGTGGTTGCTTTTATATTTTTTAAGAATAATTCTATGCCCTGTGATTGTAGCGTATTAAAAGGAACAAATGCAGAATTTGTTTGCAATTCATCACTTTGATTTTCGTAAATAAGAAGAACTTTGTTTGCATCAAAAATATGTGCCTTTTTTACACGAGTAACCTCTCCTCCCCCAACGCGAGATATCGCAGGGGGGAAAAGTGGTGTTGAATATCGTGTACCACTGCCTCCTTCAACTATGTCTATTCGAGTAATACCAGCCGTATCTTCTCGTATTTTATATCCTGCGGTAGGACCATCGAATATTTTAAATACAAGCGGTATTGGAAGTGTGATGGGGGGCTTGGCAGATGTTTGGGATCTATCCGGAGCAGTTGATACTATATCTTCATCAGGTATATAGTCAGGAGTTTTTTTATACAAATCATCAAGATTAAGTTGGGGGACAACTTCGCCACTGGTGAGAGTTCCTGCGGTTTTTTTTTCATTTATTTGCTGGCTGGTTTTATCTTTATTGTAAAAAAAGAAAAAAAATATTGCTATTAATCCTAGCAATATCAACAATGCAATAACAGACGCAATGGTAACACGCTTTTCTTTTTTTTCATCATTTGTATTTTGTGGTACGGGTGTTTGCGAAAGAGGGTCATTTAACATATAAAAATAAAGATATAACATTAGTATACCGTGTTATTATGTACATATATGAAATATCCTAAGAATAAAGAAAAAAAAAGTCCCTCTTCAGCTTTTATTAATACATTTATACTTCCAATATTGTTAGGAATGGCAGTACATGCACAAGCAAATAAAAACAATGATATTGATAATGAGTATATCCCTCCTACATACAAAGAAATACATGATTTTTTGTATAAAGAAAAATATCTTATGCAACAAAATCTAGAAGAATTAAATGCTTTACAAAAAATGTTTCATTTGGAAAATAACGAAACATACAATAAAAATATACAATTAATATTTTCTATTGGAATAGAATATGTTTTGTCTTATATTAGTAATGAAAAAAATAATTTTCAATATCACAAAGAAGCGAAAGAATGTATAAAAAAATATGAAAAAGAATTAGAATTAAATTTTCTTTATTGGCATCGTGCGTATGTGTTAAAAGGAATTACTATGTATACCAATGGAGAGAAAAGTTATTCTATTGAAGATTTTGTAGCAATTGCAAAAAAAGCAATAGGTGAAACTGCGCTATCTACAGAAGAACAACATCTGGTACAAACAATGCCTGCACTGATATCTCCAAACGATTTTTCTAAAGAACAATTCAAATTATTTTCTATATTTATTACACATATCGTTACTAAAAAAATTAAAGAAGAGTACAATATAGATATCTCTAATTCTTTACATGATCCTCTTCAGTTTCAGTTCAAAATAGAACAATCTCTTCTTATCTCTTCTTCTTATACATACTTATCAACTTTTTATTCTACATACTGGGAAAAGGTTATTCAATTACTGAAAGACGGGAAAAATCAATGGGACGAAAGAAATAATTTGAATAGATGATGTTTTAATTTATTTTTTAATAGCGTCTGAATATTCATTTAGATCATCAATTGAAGCTTCGCCATTTTTGTATAGTGAATATAGTTTTTCACCATTTTTATTGAGTACTCCATTCTCAATATGTTTCAAAAGAATAGTATTTAATTTTTTAATTGATTCTTGAGCTCGTATGTTATTTTCTGCTTGAATAGTCTCTGTCGATATGTTCTCATATTTACGGTATTCAGGTTTTAATCTATACTCCACTGTTCGCAATTGCACATTTACTACTTGATCATAGTTGTTGCGGTTTCTCTTTATAGAATCAATGTCATCTGTATATTGTTCTCTGTCTTTAGGAGTTAAGTTATCTATGGTAATATTTGATATTATTTTTCCAGTTTTCTCATTTTTTTTAAATTCTATTTGTTGTGAAAAATAATTTAAACGATTATTATATTTTCCATTTCCATCAAAATAAATTCGTTCCCCATTTGCTTTTTCTAGATAAAAGTCTTTGACTGCTCGTGTATTGTTTTCATTGACTTGTTTTGTGTTTTCTTTGGCTTGTTTTATGCTGTTTGTCTCTTGTGCCGCAGCTGAAATACCTTCGCGTATATATGCGCTAAATATTTGTTTTTGTTCTTTTGTTAATGTATCAGTACCTCCATTTTCAAGTATGTATGAATTTAATTCTTTAAAAATATTATCTCTATATTCGTATGCTTTATCTTTTTGACCATTGGCATATAAGGTTAGATATGTTTTCTCATCGTCTGAATTTAATGATAGTCTTTCATTCTGCCCGGGCCAAAAAGTAGCATCACTGGTAATATTTTCGTCTAAAACATCTTTTTTGGCTTTACGGTAAGTCTCACCAACACTGTATGCTAACGCTTCTGAATTTTTTACCCAATTGGGATTTGAAATTCTTTTTTGCTCTAAATCATAAATTTGTTTAAAAGACAGTCTCGGCAGTAAATCCTCTACCATAGCTCCTACTGAGGGAACGCCCTTAGGGTTATAATACTCGCGTGCTCTGTCAGCAACGGCCGTTAAAAAATTGTTAGAGAGTAATTCTACTGGTATGTTTGTATCTAGAATATTACCAAGCAATATACCAACTTCTTTAGGAAATTCTTTTGCTTGTATTGTGTCAAGATCTTTCGTTTTTTTTAAAATATCCAATACGTATGCTCTATCTTCTTTGGTGATATTTTTTTTGTCTATTTCTTTTCCTATGTTTTTTATAGTGTCGAATGCTCGTGTAGGTGTATATTGTTTCTCATAGTTCACATTTTGCTGTGTAAAAGATATCTTTTGATTGTTGGGGGTTGTTATATTTTTCAAATCTGTTTCTGTAATAGATATAGGTTCCGTTTGTGTTTTTTGTGTTGTGGGGGCCGTTTTAGTGTTTATATTATTTGTAGTACAAAGTATTTGTATACCTGTACTACATCCTAAATTCTGTGTTACATTGACAATGTTTCCAAAAAATGAGTTAGGTGGTGATAGTATTGATTGCGAAAAGTCCTGTGGGTTATTTTGTGTGAGTACTTTTTTCTCATTGTTTTGTGGTGTAGATCTTTTCTCTGGTGGCGCAGAATGCACTTTTAAATTAGGTATATCTTTTGGTGTTGGCAAAGCGAGTGAATTAACTTGTGGAAGTGATTGAATATTTGAAAGATTTTCTCTATTTATATTTATAGGAGTTGCGCTGTTAGGTGTTTCTCTTTTAATAACCCCGGCTGATACATTTGTTGTGGCTACAGATTTATTATTCGCATATTCTTGTGAGGTGGGAGTATTTGTTATATTCTGTTTTGTAAGGACAATTGGAGCAGATGGAGCAGGCTCATCTTTTTTTGGAGAAAAAAAACCTTTTATTGAATCAAACCATGTATTTGAATTTGTTTGAAGAGTTTCTTTTTTTTCTTTTTCCTCTCTTGCTAATGAAAAAGCGATTATGTCATCTTTATTTTTTGCGTCATTCACAATTGTTTCTAATTTTGTGTTGTAATCGTTAAATAATTTTCTTTGTTCTTTTACAATATCATTCGCCATTTTTGTATTCCCATTTTTAATTGCAATTTTTCTTTTTTCCTCTAGAGCATTTGATGCTTCTTCAAATGCTTTCATTTGTGCTCTTTCTTTTTCAAAAAAAGCATCTCTGACTGTTTTGTCATTGGGGAAATAATCTCCGTAATCGGGAATTTCAATAATAGAACCAAACCCCTCGTTTTTTCTATCAATTGCTTCAAGGATACCAAATTCTTGTGCTTGTACACGAGCCTCAGCAAGAGCTTCTTTTGCGTTTTGTACCAATGCTTTATTTTCATTTGTTGAATTTTTTTTGTACTCTTCATTTGCTTTTTCGAGTGCTATTTCTGCTCTTGCAACAGCAGTTTGAACTTTCTGTTTTTCAACTATTTTATCTTGTTCGATTTCTGCTCTTGCAGTCGCTATTTGTTCTGTCTGCCATTTATTTATATCCACTTGACTAATTAAAGTATTTTCCCCATTGATTGTTTCAGGAGTACTTGAGGATATATTTTTTGTAGAAAGAGTAGAAAGAATTGGTAATGAACTAGGGTTATTATTCAAAGGCATTATGATGTTAACTTTTTTATCTATATTTATACTTGTCTGGCCATTAATTGTTGGAGCCTTTTCTTGAGTAAAAACACTAGAGGACTGAGAGGATCGTGCAGTATCTTGTACAGCACCTAATCTGTCGGGTATCTGTATACTACCTGGTATTTTGAGTGGTAGAGGATTATTTTTTTGAAGAAGAATGGATGGGATACCTGGTATATCTACAGACGTAGCAGTTTTCGGTTGTTCATATGTTGGCTTCATATTTGCAATTTTCTCAAAAAGAGCGCGCCTTTCTTGTGCAATCGTTTCAACTTTTCCGCTGTTTAATTCTTTAACTGCCGTGTTATATAAATCTTCTAATCTTTGTATTTCTGATCGTTCGACTCCAGAAATTAAAGCATTGTTAATAATGGAACCAGCCGTTTTCCCAGAAAGAGAATTACTAGGATTGAGTGAAATATCACTAAGGGCAATATTTTGTAATTCTGTTGCTGCTGGATTTGTAATGCTTTTGGTTTGTACATTTGGTACTTTAGGACTACCACGGGTAGATGTAGTCGTTGTAATAGTTTCATTAGGTTTTATATTTTGACTTTTATTAAATATGTATATGTTATAAGCATTAGTTAAAACGTCTTTGTATTGTTTCTGTTCTTCTATCGGAATTTTTGCATCGCCGTCGGCATACTTTGTAAGTATTGTACAATTATTATTTGTACTTAGTGTTTTGCAATTTTCTATTGCCTTGGATACTGCGTCTACAAAATCTTTTCTTATAGCTTCCTTCTCTTCCTCATTTTTACCAGAAGTTTCTTCAATCATCCATTGAGCACGGATAGAAAGAGATTTTTCAGAAGGAGGAGAGGTTGGTGCGCTTGAAGAATCATTATTGTTAGATAATGGAGTTGTAGAGGTAGGTTGAGAATTTCCATTTGGTGTTCCTGTTGATGGCGAGGCCTTTTTAGCGCTCGTGGTGGTGGTTGTGGTGGCGATTTGTCCAGAATAAAGATCTCGAGGAACAAGTTTTCCGTGGATGTATTCAACTGCTGGAATAGAAATCGCAAGAACAAATACTGCAAAAATAGATTTTTTAAATTCAGAAAGTGCGTTAACAAGATTCCCAACATTTCCTGAGTACCCTGCACTAAGCGTTTTAATGCCAGTAATCATTATTCTTATTGTTACTATGGCTGCAGATATGGCAAGAATTATTTTTAAAAATGTAACTAATAAATCTTTAAATTTAGTAAACTGGTCTTTTTTTTTCATTTCATCAGAACCTTCTTTTTGCAAATCTAGATTAAATTTATTTTTAAATATTTCTGTGAAATATCTTTCTTCTGGAACATCTCCTATTGAAATTAAATCTTTTTCGGAGCCTGATTGATCAGTTGTTGAAATTTCTGCATGAGTATAATTAATAAAAATGAATATGACAAAAACACATAAATATATGCACACTAATACGCTTCGAAGTATTTGTTGTAATGGCATGTTAATGATAGTGTAACACGACTACATTGAATTTATTGAACAAAGTTTAATGAAAGTGACTGGTCTACACTTTGAAGAAAATCACTTTCTTTTCCGGGTGTCATAAAAATACCTATCCCAACAGTTCCTTCGCCACTACTCTCTATACGTACAGTTCTTTTTTGATTTTTTTTATTCCCAGCAATATCCCATTCGTATGTATTGAGTCCTTGAACAAAAGAATCCACATTGGTGTAGAGTGGATAAAAAGATAATAAAGTGAATCTGTTAGCAATAGTTGAATTTTTTTGTAGCGTGAGGTGGTTTTTCCCATTAAGATTGTCTTGTTGATATATCACTGAATATGGGTTTACAATCGGTATTTGAATGCTCTTATCAAAAGAAAGGTCTCCATATTTAAATTTTATAAAACAGGCGACGCGCAATGGAGATGAAGTATAATCAGTTCCAGAGACTATGGCAGTTGCTCCTTTTGAAATATGAGGAAGTGATTCTCTTTCCCATCGAAAATTAAAATCTTTTTCTGTGTAAAGAATATTATTTTGAAGTAATCGAATGTATGCCTGTACTTGAACATCAGTATTTGGCCCCATATATTTAACTCCTTCATATAGTGGTGGCACTACAGTTTTTCCTTCCCAATGTAAATCAAATATCATGGGAGTAAGTGTGAGTGTAAGTATTTTTTTATATTCAACTAATCCTGCATCAGTATAATGGAACACCCGTGCTTTGACTGTTGTTTGATCATCAAGATCATTTATAGAAACAACAGTATTTGTACTACGGGAGGTAAATGTTTTTCCACGAACTGTCCACTCAACTGATTGAATATTATCAACACTCATAGCCCCTGCTTTAATAGACACATTTGCCGAAGTGTTCGGTTCTGGAAATGGAGGATCAGTTTCTAAGGTGTATGCAGGGTGAGTATCTTCCAAATTGTTTAATGTTCTACAGTATTCATTGTATAAGGGGTCAGCGCTATTACAAGAATCTGAATCTTGTTGCACATTTAATCCTTCACCATTTTCAATATTTTTTAATTCATCAAGACGATTCGAATCATCAGTTGCTTGTGTAGGATCATCAGCAAATGCAGAAGGAACTTGTGCATGCACATGATACGCGCTCCATATACATATGCAAATTATAAAAAGTACACCCAGGCTATTTTTTAGAAACATATGCATATCTCTAGTATAGCCATCGTGCAGGAATTATTTTTTTGTTTTGGATAGAAATACGTAGGAAATAAAAAAATGTGTATATGACGACAGAAATATTGGTGTAGGCGCTAACTCAATAACAAATCCAAGTATAAGTCGTATAACCAAATTAAAACTCAGTCTATTGTCTGCAATCATTATTGTAAAAAATATAAAAAAAGTAATTACTGCCATGGTAATCCGCAAAATATATCCTAGCATAAATACTGGAATACCAATGAATAAAGTCAATATACCAGTGATTAATGCTACACCTCCTGCCATGAGCAAGGAAGATATCATTGATCCAATAATAGTATGCACTATGTAAAAACACCCAACAAAATATTTTCCAAGTAAAGAACCACCGTCGCTTTCTTTTTTTTGGGCTGGCTTAGGCATTATTTATTTTTTGTACAAGTTGACTTGGATCTGTGGTGATAATTTGATTTTCTGTGTATGAACTAATAATTTTTATTGCAACCCGTTTAAGCCCCGCAATAAAAAGTCCTTCTCCCACATCAGATTCAAGTAAAAGATATTTTTCATTTTCTGTGAGATTGAATGTTTCTTTTACAAGATCAATGGTGGTGGGGGACTGTCTTAGAAGCAACACAAGAGATGAGTTCGTAAGTATTGCTTTTCCATATTGACTTTTAAGAAAATCTCCCACATCTTGTGTAATGGTTCCAACACCGAGATAGTATTTTCTTCCTCGTTTAACAAGCCCATATAAAAATTGGGCCGTGTCTTCAGATTGCATCATAACCCACGCTTCATCCACGACGAGAAGCCTCTTTTTTAGTGTTTTTCGTACATGATTCCAAATATAGCGAGTAATAATATACATACCCGCAGGTTTTAAATCTGCTTCCATATCACGAATTGAAAATACAATAAATTGTTTATTGATGTCTATATTTGTTGGCTGATTCATAAAACCAGACCATGAACCAGTAACATATCGACTTAATCGAGATGTTATATTTTTCCCTCCTTCAATACCTGCAAGTACTACTGCAAAATCAGAAAGAAGTGGTGGTTCTAGGCCTTCAAAAGTTTCAATATCTGGTGTGACATCTTTAAGAGCATAGGTTTCATTTATTGCTCTATCAATAATAGACTCTTCTTCAGCTGTGAGTCCACCAAGAAGAACTCGAAATAGTCCTACAAGATTTATAACATTGTTTCTTAATGCATCAGAAAGAGATTCATCTTCGGTAAGCGTAGGGAGATCAAAAGGATTAATATGACTTTCAGAACTAAGAGAAACATCAAAAGTTTTCCCCCCTGTAGCAATGGCAAGTTTTCGAAATTCATTTTCTGGATCTATTACAATAACATCAGTTCCAAACATAAGAGAACGAATAATTTCAAGTTTCATAGCGTATGATTTTCCTGCTCCAGAAGTTGCAAAAGTAACAGAGTTATAGTTTGGCAAAGAAAAACGATCAAAAAGAATTAGAGAAGCATTGTGACGGTTAATGCCGTAAAGGATCCCCTTATCTGAAGAAAGATCAAAAGAAATAAAAGGAAAAAAACTAGATAGGGGTTCAGTGTTTAATTTTGTATGTATCTCAAGAGAATCTACTCCAAGCGGTGTAGTTGATTGAAATCCTTTTTCTTGTTGAAAGAGAGTTGGCTTTACAAAAATAAGTCTTCCTTCAAGTACTGCTCGGATATCCTGCTCTGTTCTATTTAAATTTTCAACGGTATCTGCATATATGGTGATGTATACACCAACATTAAATATTTTTTCAGTTGCTTGTTGTATGCTATTACGAAGTTCTTCAATATCTTTAAAAGCAACATCAAGTTGTGGATCTCGTACAAGCCCATGACGCTCTCTATCAATAATTTGACTTTCTACTTGAGCAACTTTTTTTCTAAATTGGCGTAAGATATCTCTCGAATCAATCGGGTGTATAAAAATACATAAATCAAATTCTCTACTTAGATTAATAATTGGCGAAAGCCAGCCATTATTAAGAAAACGAGGGTATGACACAATAGAAAGTGTACGAGCAACTTTATCCCCAAGCTCAATGTGTTTCGTGTTTATTTTAATAGACATTGGGGCAAGAATATCTCTAATGGATATGTTCCCTCCACTTGAAAATGTTTGGTAGTCCGACGCAGATGTTGGCATATATCTATAGTATAGAGCTATTCTGCAGAAATTTTTTGTTTAGGCGATTGAGTGTCTCCCGGATTAAAAGTTTGATAAAAAGTTTCAATTGCTTCTTCAGTATCGAGCATTACTGCGCGCAACCCTAATGATCGAACATTACTTTGCACGAATGATATTCTTTGTACCAGTTGAGTTTTTGCTTCTTCAAAAGATTTTTCTATTGCATTTGCATCATTATTTTTTGATGGTGTAGATGTAAATAGAGATGTAAACCCCTGTTTTATTGATAGAGGAACGTATTGCAATACAACAAAAAATCGTTTAGACATAATATCATGCGTCTCTAAAAATTTTTTTATAAATACAATATATTCTTTTGTTTGCAGACGAAGTAAATCATTTGTTTGTTTCTCATACAATTCTTGTAAGTATGTAAGGTACTCTTTCAGGTCTACTCTGCGAGACTGCACAATAATTTGAGTAGAAGATTCAAGTGAATTAATGAGAGATTGAAATTGATATAAGGTCGCTTGTTGTTCATCTGCAGATTTTAAATCAAAGTTCATAGCAGAGACAAGAACAATAGCAGAAAGACTTCCATCATCATGCACTATGATACCGTCACGAATTTCTTTAATTGGAATAAACGATTGTGTGGACTGCGGCATAGATTATTCTGGATTAAAATCGAGAGATGTTTTTAAATCTTCTACACGAACACTTGTTTTATATTTAGCATCGGGGGCGTAATCATTTTTCGCTAAAAATATTTTTGGTTCAATGTTGTCAATTTTGTTTCTTTGCCATGTGTATAGACGTGATCGAAATGCGTACAAAAGCATCGCTTGAAATATCGTAACAAATGTTTGATTGTTAATTTGATAAAAAGAAAACAAAACTGCAAGTATTGCTATAGGTGTACTAAAAATAATCCCAGGTAAAAATCCTAAAAAAAGAACAAGAAGAATAAATAAGCCAATAGCTCCTCCAAGATATATCATTTGCATAAAAGATAAGCCAAAAATGACAGTATCTTTAATATCAAGATTTTGTGGCACTTTATATTGCATATATATGTATCATAGCATTTTGAATTGTATTGGTAATCACATGTGATTATTATTTTGATATACACCGTTTGTTGTAATATCTCCTAGAGATACATGTGTCTGTGATTATTGCCATTATGTTGGATCAATTAGGGCATTATTTTTTCTAAAGTATACGTGTAGTTTTGGTGAAATGATTTTATTAATACATTGTGAATTTTAAAAATGTCATTTATTTTCTACTATTTTTTTCAATTCTCTCAAAGTAGCATTTACTTCTTCTTGTGTTCCTTCTTCGGGCATCAATTCTAGTGGTGCTTCTTGGGGCATCAATTCTAGTGGTGCTTCTTGGGGCATCAATTCTAGTGGTGCTTCTTGGGGCATCAATTCTAGTGGTGCAGATGGCGGAGTTGATGCAGGCGGCGGAGTTGATGTAGATGGCGGAGTTTGGGATGATTGTCCACGCGCAACTCTTGCAAAATCGTCGCCATACATAGTTTCTAAAAATCTACTCTTGGGGTTTAGAATATTTTGTTCATAACTTTTTTGATTCGATCTATTAGTTATACTATTCATGGCGGCAGAAAAATTTTCTCCTGCTATCGTATCTACTTTACCAATTTCCATTTGTTTTTCTTTATCAGTAATGTCATCTCTTTTTTTTATGGAAGCTATTTTTTCTGTATGCGTGATAGCGGTTTTGTGTATTTTCTCTGCCGCTTTAATAAGTTGGTCTTCATCTTTTTGTGTTGAATTGGGTGTAGCACTATCAACTGCAAGTTTTGTAGCATATTGTTTTACTTCTGCATCTTCGGTAATTTTTAAACGCCCTATTTCTTTCCCTATTTTTTTTATTTCAGTATCGAAAGATTCAGTTGATTGGTTTTTACTGGCGGCCACATTTTTTCTTGTTTCTAAATCAATTAATTGTGTTTGCAGCCTATTAAGTGTAGAGCTTGGTTTTCTTATGTATTCATTATTTTTAAGCTCTACAGTAGGTTCAAATTTATTTTTTGCAGCAGTATATGCACTTGCAAATATTTCTTTATTAGATCTGTTGTCTGTATTTTTTCTCCATTCGTCTGCTGATTTTATTCCATTTAAAATAGCGCGTGTAGGTTTATATTTTTCTGCAATTTGAACTGCTTTTCCTGCGAAACGTCCTGCAGGGCTAACAACAAATTTTCTATATGCCCAGTCCCATGTTTTTTTTGTTATAGTTTTTTCAATTTTACTATCAACAAAATCAACAGCTTTTTTTAATACAATGCCATATCCAATAACCATGAGAAGAATAAATGCAAGTTGTGTTTGATTACGTGCAAGTGCCACACCTTTCACATCGAGCTTAGTTGAAAAACTTGACCCACTCTGAACAATGAGATCTGAAATTATTTCTCCAAGAATTCCAATACCGAGCAAAAATATAGGGATAAAAAGAAATACTTTTATCAACTGATTCCACCATTCATCAACTATTGCTTTTATTTGTGTTTTAAAAGGATAGTCTATGCCAGCATTCCCACTTGCAGCAGAATTAATAAATTGTATTCCTAGCAACGGTGCGCACATAATAATAAGAAGTGTGTATATAAATCGTATGATTAAAAGCATACATACTCTAAAAAATATAAACATTAAAAAAAACACCGCTGTAAGTCCTAGAAATGGGAACATAATCCCCAATGCGTTATCAACGTTTATTGTTTCAGTATTAAGTGATCTTACAATATTTAGATTGTGTTGTACAAAATTGACTAGATTTGGATCAAAACCTTCTCTTGGACTAGAATCAATATAATAATAAGAAGAAAACTGTAATATATATGTTGACGCGTCAACAAGAAATAATATAATATACCCACTAAAGTTTACTACAATAATTGTTGCAAAAATAATAAGCATTTTTTTCCCAATTGAAGCCTCTGCTTCTTCAGTGAAAAGATTTTTTATTGCCAACCATATCAATGCTCCGATAATAAATAGGTTAATAATATCTTTTAAGATGTTTGCCACTATTCCAAAAATTCCAAAATTAATAAAAAATCCAACAATGCTTAAATTAAGATTAATTACCAAACTTACTAATCGTAGTGTAAATTCTGCAAATGTCAGAACAATAGAAAGTATGATGTTCAACATAGATGCAATTAATAAAATCAATCCTTTAAGAATTGTTGAAAGAGCATCTTCCACTGCACCTGCTACGCTAATGGCATATCCATGAGATGAGTATAGCAGTAAAAATATACTCGCAATTATTATTACAAGAACGCATGCCCGTATTCGTGTTGTGGTGATAAAAAACATATAGCTGTCTCTATTTTACCAGGTTTTCAATTTGTTTTTGCACCCAGCGTTCACGAAGCCCATTTCGATATAATTTAACCAATTCACTTACTGGAATAGTGCCAAGAAGGGGCTTTAAATTTTTTGTTTTAAGATCTGATGCTTCTTCAGTTGTTGGTGTAGGAGGAGCATATTTGTAAATATCAGCTATAGAAAATAAAGAAACAAGCGGTGCTTGTCTTTTAACAAGTTCTGTTGTCCAAACAGTAAAAGATCCATCAGCGCTTTCTCCCCTTGGGTAACTTTTACAACTATCATCTACACCATCTCCTCCCAATCCAGGTACAATACTCACAACTTTAAGCACGCCGGTAATAATTTTTGCGAGGTCGTTATTTATACATTTTGGAGATTCTTCTTTTGCAACATCTGTTTTTTTAACTGTAACACCAGTGAATTCTTTTGTATCTGAAAGTTCACGCATAATGGCAAGCAATTGACGAACAGAAGTCTCATTGGGAATTTTTTTAATCCGTTTTGCGAAAGAAATATTAATATCAGCTAGTGAACAGTTAAGTCGGATATACCCAGTTACTTGTGTAGTAGCAGATATGTTGGTAAAACATTTTGCAGGGAGCACACCACCATAGTAGAGAGCTGGTTTTTTTGTAAGAAATTCTTTTACTTCATCAACATTCACTACAGTTTTTTTAGAAGTACTTGATGGAGAAATACCTGATATGAGTGTTTCTTTTTGTAACGATGCTACAGTTTTTGTTGTTGCAATTAATTCTGGCAATCGCGGATTTACATATAGAGGAACAAATTCTCCTTTATATGTAGGAATAATATTTTTTTGTCCCTTATCGTATAAGCCGGTTTCTATATTGTAGTTTTGTGTACTTCCAGATACCCCATCAATAATATTATTTTCTGTGGGTGCAAATTGACAGGTTTGGTAAGATTCTATTTTTGGACTATTTCCTGCAATTTGTATACCAAACAAACATTCTTTATCTCGCTGCGCTTCTGCAATAAGCACTTCATTTTCTTCACTTCGTCCTTTATCTTCTTTTGAGTTTAACGCAATAATGTAGGCATCAAGATATTCTCGAGTATCTCCATACACTTGTTCATATTTTTTTAACAACGATATATTTTTTTCAATTTCATTTATATCATTTTGTATTAAAGATACATTATCTTTAAAATTATATGTTGAAAGAGTATACTTGTGAGTAGCACACACATGTATAGTGGCTCCTCCTATTAATTCATAGGGCACACTTTTTATTTTATGTTCTGCACTAATGGTAGCTTCAACATACACAGGAGCAATGTCACATGTAGCCATATTTTTTATTCTTCCATAGGTATCATTAAAAGCTGTTTTAAAATTATTTATTTCGCCTATATTTTTAATTGAACTGTCATCTTTAATGGCGATAATAGAAAGAATAGTGTCACGTTGTGTTTCTGTAACTGGAAATACATTAAGAGATGTATCTACAATGCCTGGAAATCCATCATCGGGTTCACTTGATTTTTTTAATTTTACACGCAGACCCCCACGATGAGGAAATGTAAGAAGAATATTTTTTGCATCAGATAAAAGATACAGGTATTGGCGTACACGTGCATGAAAACTTTTGGTAGTTGCTTTTTGATATCCATCAGCAGTGCTCAAATCAGTGTAAACATTATTAGAAAAAATAGATTCAACCTCAGTGCTATTTCCGGTGAAATTGTCAGTGATTCCTGTCGTTGCAATTTGTGCATACGCAGTATATGCACACAGTACAAAAAATAAAATAACAATAAAAATATATCGTAATGCAATACTCATTATACACAGTATACAAGATTAATATCTTCTATTTCTGTTCGATTCCTAATGCTGTTAATGTTTCTTGTATATAGCTATCTAATGATTTTTGTTTATTAGGGTTTGATTGTATATAACATATACCCTTGGTACTGCTCACCCCACTGCCTCTTAATTTGTTGTTTTTAAAGACGTCAATGTCGTTTCCCCCTGCGCCTAATATCCAATCCTTACCCCTATCATTATTTATCAATTGCTTACATGCGTTTGTGTATTCTTCCGCAGTATTAAAAATTAATTTTGCGTCAACAATTTTTTTGAGATCCTCGTAGCCAACATTTTTTATTGTTTCTCTATTTATTTTAATAGATGCATCATTATTCGAGTTTGGTTGTCTGTAAAGAACAAGCGCATAATTATACATCCATATTTTTTTCTCAGTATCTGTGAGAGCACCTGTAGCCGTACTTGGGGCAGCTCCTTCTTCTGTTGGTGGTTTGATAATATTTTCTTTGTCTACACTATCCACAGGAGTACTTTTTTGAGATGATTCTTCTATTTCTTGAACCACAATAACATCACCACCTTTTGGAGAACATTTCCCACCGACCACTACCTTGTAGTAGGAACCGTCAAAAAGAATCTCATCTTTTATTACTGTTCTATTTTCAAAACAAGTAACTGATACTCGTACAGGAGGGGTTAGATTTTCACGACCATCAAAACAATCATCAGTTGAGCCTGGTTTCCCTACTATAACTGTCTTTTTTGCTTGTAAACAGAATCGCTCTAGCTCTGCTGTTGTTTTTGTGCTGAGTCCTGGACTCGCATTGACTCCTCCTTTTATAAGTCCTTTAATACTCGCATCGATTACTAGTTTTGCAATGCCCTCAAGTCGAGCTTCTTTTTTTAATTTTGCTTTTTCTAGGTCAGTTTTGTTATCTTCTTTTTCTTTATTTTCTTCTGCAGAATCCACTTTTTTACAATCTTTTAGATCTGGAAATTTTTGTTTTATTTTGCTTTCTAATAGGGTAGTAGCGGCAGCAATGATTCGTGCTCGTTGTTCTGATAAAATTGGATCTTCCAAAATGCTAGCGTTTTCACTACCTGAAAATCCTTCTTTTGTATTTCCCAAAACAAGTTCACCAAAATTTACATCTGCTTCAAAATTTAACTTTTTATTTAATTGATACGAAGCCTCATATCGTGCATCTACATAATTGTTTATTCCTCCAAGTTTTTGAGCTCCAGCATCACCAAGAATTGTATTTACTTCTTCAAAAACTTTTGAAGGAAGCATGCTTGTATTAATAAGAGCACTTATTTTATTAGTAAAAATTGAGTAATTAATATCACTACTGTTGCATCCACTAAGGGCTGCCAATTTTCCATTTGCTTCGGTGTAGCGCCGTTGATCTTCTAATCTCGCTTGGGCTTTAGCGCGTTCGTACCTTGCTTGTTCAAGAGCTATGGTTTTGCTTTCCACAGGAGTAATGGCAGCGCTCGCAAGACCTTTTGCGGTTTCATTTACTACACGAAGTGTGTTTTTAATAATATCAGAAGTGGAACATCCTTTTTTTTGTAGAGAGGTGTCTCCAGTTGAAAGAGCAATGCGCAATTTTGCTTGAATATCTGGCCCAAAGCTACATGCAAGATTGTTTGGATCCCATCCAGCATTATATTCAGAAGTAACATATTCGGTAACATCATTCCAAAATGCAATTGGATTGTCAAGATCAAGAGGTTTTCCTTGAAACCCAGTTGATGCCCATTGCGCATATTGATTTGCTAATTTTTTTATAAATGAATATTCCAAGCTTTCTGCCAGCGAATCAAGACCGCAGTCTTTTGCAGTTCCTCCTTCGTTTACAGCGACTCCTTCTGGAAAAATTGCCTCTAATGATTTACACAAAGCAATGGAAGTTGCAAGTGAAATGCCAAATTGTTTTACTGCATCACCAAGAGTAGTTTTTTTTGCTGGTGCTATTAATTCAATATTTTCTTTAAAAATTGCATCATTAACTACATCAGTTCCAATAGCGGCATCAACTTCTGAATTGTTCGCAAGTAATTGTGTAGTCGTTGTTGTGATTGTTGAAGTATTTGAATTTGTGGGGGCTATATATGGTGTATAGGTAGGAATAAATGGATTGTTAGTAATTTGTAAATATAAAAGCGGATCAATACCAAGATTGAGAAGTTCTGACCTGGTGTATGGAGTTCCAGGAACGATGTCGGGAATAAATGTTTCTGATTGAATATTAGTTGGCGGAACAAAAACGTTTTCATTCTTCGGTGGGAGGGGTGTACTTGGGCGTCTAAATAGTTTATCAAAAAAAGCTTGGTCTTCACCAGGAACTTCAATAACACCACCGAATACATCAGGTTCTTCGGTGGGTGGGCGAACTGTAGTAGTTGGATTTTGTGCACTATCTTGATTAAGGGCAAAATAAATTCCAAGCACTGCCGCAACAGATAATCCTCCTAAGAGCAATGCACGAACAGAAATCATATACGCGTAGTATATCGTATAAATGTGTTTATTTTTTAATTAGTACGTCAAGTGTATCACCAAGTTTGGTGATAGTTGTTATGTAATCATTTCTAAAATTATTTGCAGTAAACTCTGTGGTAACAAGTAAATAAGCCATGTAAACAAATTCATCAAAAGTGGTTCCGGTTGAAGCAATGTTGGTTGCTTCGCAAAGTCTCGCAATACGAAAAACAATCTTTTTGTATTCAATTTCTATAGCGGATGGAATTGCACGTGGAAATATTTTAAGTGCTCGTGCACAACGAATAGAGACATTTTTAATTTTTGCTTCATTGGCGATTGGATCGGCTAAATATTCAGCAATAACTTTTTCAATAGGAACGGGTACGGTCATAATTTGTAATCCAAAAGAAATTGTTTCAGCAACTAACGCTGGGTTTACAGTATTATTAATTGAATACACAAATGGTGGGATAGATGTATTTAATTGAGTATCAGTAAGATACGCTATACTTTTTTGTTGAATAAGTTTTTGTTCAGATTCAGTAAGAGTCCCATTTGCAAGAGAAACAGTCAGTTTTAATAAATCATTTGGAATAGGTCTACGGGCAGGAGGAATGTATGTTGATACTTCATCAAGAATGTTTCCTTCAGGGACAGAATTACTTTGATATGGATTTGATCCTGAAACATGTTCGAGCCAATCCGGATAAGAATCTTGATCTGAGTCTGTCTCTGCGTACGTAGTGTTGCTACTCAAAGATACAGTGAGTAGAGGATTATTTTTTTTTGTTATATACAAAAAACCAACAATACTGCCTAGTATTAATATGCATACAATATATATTTTATAATAAGATCCAGTGAATCGCGTGGTGTATTCTTTTGGATACGGTTCTGCCATATATAAAGTGTAACACGAGTATACTATTGGTATGATAGTAACGAATACTAGAAAAATAATTATACTGGTCACAGTCGCCACTCTATTTTTTTTCATAGGTATACATAAATCATTTGCACAATTATCAAATAGCTCTGCAGGCGTGTTTGTGGGAGGTACAATCGCGGCGTCTGTTTTTTTAAGAAGTTTTGGTGGAAGAATACTTAGTATTACTCCATGCAATTTGGGAATTGTATTTACTGTTCAAAATAAATTTAGTCCATTCCCAATATTTGTTCCATTTGCAGTAATGGCTGAAAAAGGTTCAATTGTAGAACCTTCATTTGCAGCATTTGGAAGATTTGTTTGGATTCCGTCTGGAGCTGCGTGTCCGATAGGTACTGCGGCTATTCCCTATTGGGGGTATGTATATCGTTTGGGGACATCAAAAATTCCTACAAAATAATTATATTTTTTTTGCAATTGCAAGCCATGTTTCAAATGGAACATCTTCTGCGCGAGTGGTATTAGTAATGCCGTGCATCATGCATATCTCTTGTATACCAGCATGTTTAATGTGTTTGAGCATGTATTGACGCTTATGTGCAAATGCAGCGTGCACAATTGCAAAAAAAGCAGTAGAGATATTTTTTGGAACATTTCGTATATCGGTAATGGTAATAATTGCACTTTCAACTTTTGGAGGTGGAGCAAATGAAGTATGAGATACAAGAGAGATATAGTGTGGGGTGCCATACAGAGAAACTGCAAGTGAAAGAATAGATGATTTTTTTTTATTGGTGATGCGAAGAGCTACTTCATTTTGCATAAGAAGTGTCATAGCGGTAGGTTTTTTTTCTTGAGTAAGAAAATCAGTAAGAATAGATCCTGTGATGTAATACGGGATATTTGCAATAACAGCGTACCCTTCTGGTATTACATGAATATGTGCATTGATATCTCGAATATCAAAATTATGTAGCTTCAGAGATCCATTTTTTATGTGTGTCGAAAAATGATCTTGAAGATATGCAACAAGAGAAGGGTCTTTTTCTATAGCATGTACGGTGTGATATTTTTTAAGAAGTGCGCGAGTAAGTGATCCACGCCCAGGACCTATCTCAAGAATTGGTGTTGTTGGGGGCAACGACAATGCAGAAGCAAGTGTTTCGATACTGTTAATGTCAATAAGAAAATGTTGTCCAAGATGAGTATGACGAGACATATAAGGATAGCGTACCACTACCAAACAATAGAATCATCTTCATCAATATAATCTTCTATTTTTTTAGATTGGTTGAGTGTATTGGATTGATTGGAATTGTAATACATTTCAGTATTTTTAAATCCAATGTCGTATAAAAATATTGATGGAGCTTTATAATTTTTTTTTCCAAAAATTGAACGGGTTTTTGCATATGAACATATAAGTTCTTTTTTTGCTCGAGTGAATGCAACATAACATAATCGTCTTTCTTCCTCTGGGTCTCTGACGTTTTCTTCCCCCCAATGTTCTTCGTATGGAAAAAGCCCTTCTTCCATGCCAGCTACCACTACGATATCAAATTCGAGCCCCTTCGATGCGTGAATTGTCATAAGAGATACTCCTCGTTGGTTATGAATATGTCGCAAATCATCTTGGTCACTTCCAAGAGATGCGTCAGTTAATAGTGCACGAAGAGCAGTTTCTCCATCAAGGTAATCAAATTTTTCTACAAAAGCAATTAACTCTTTAACACTTTGCAAACGCTCTTGATGATTGTCATATGTGTTTGCAAGATATGTTGCATATTGTATATCTTCAACAAGAGAGGAAAGCCATTTTGAAAGTGTATACACGGAGATATTTTTTTTTAACCGAAACAGTGTGTGCACAAGAGGTTCAATTTTTTTTGCAATACGAGGGGGGAGGGTTGTGTTGTTTTTTATTGACGCGAAATATGAATTAAGCGTTTGAGTCCCTATTGAACAGGCAAGAGTTTTTGCAATACGAGTGTACGCGTGTTCTGCGTGTGTGTTAAGCATCACAATGCAATAGGCAAGTAAATTTTTTATTTCTGCTCTTTCAAAAAAACGAACCCCGATAACTTGATATGGGATGTGTGCACGAATACAGGCAAGTTCCAATGCGCGTGATTGAAAATTTGCACGATAGAGTATTGCCATAGATGAGTACGGAGCTCCCTGTTTGTGTTTCTGTATACATGTATCAATAATAGTATCTGCTTCTTCATCTTCATTATGAGATTCAAGAAATTGAACAGGACCTCCTCGGTCTGCGTCAGTTGTGAGATTTTTCTCAAACCTGAGAGTATTTTTTGAAATAATACTATTTGCTGCTTCAAGAATGTTTTTTGTTGATCGATAATTTTTATCTAATATAATATGTGTTGCTGGAGCATGATCTTCTTGAAAAGTAAGCATATGCTCTACTCGAGCACCACGCCAACTATAAATAGTTTGATCACTGTCTCCTACCGCTATAACTTTCGTGTGAGGAACTTTTAAAAGATGCAGTAATGTATTTTGCGTTGTGTCGGTATCTTGAAATTCATCAACAAGAATATAAGAAAAATTATATGCAGTGCGTATGTTTGGAAACTCTTCTAATACATGTATGCTTTTTGTGAGTAAATCTTCAAAATCAAGTAAGTGTGATCTTTGTAGGGCAAGTGCATATTCAGGATATAGTAATCGAGCAATTTCTTCAGCACGAGATACGGATTGTTTTTTTTCAGAAGGTGTGCGTATTTTAATTCGCGCAATATGGCTTATACATACACGTGGGGATACATCTTGAATATTTTTTTCTTTTAGTATTTTTCTAACAATACTATTAGTATCATCTCTGTCGGCGATGGTAAAATCTTTTGGAACACCAATATGTTCTCCGTGCTCTCGTAGTATGTGTACTCCAAACGCATGAAATGTTCCAATAAAAGGAAGTAATTCCACAAGAGATTGTATACGAGCGCGCATTTCGTCTGCCGCTTTATTTGTAAAAGTGAGGGCTAGTATATGTTTTGAATCAATTTTTTGTGTGATAAGATTTGCAATTTTTTCTGTAAGTACACGCGTTTTTCCAGTGCCTGCTCCTGCTACAATAAGGAGTGATCGATCAGTGGTAGCGATTGCTTTTTTTTGCTGTTCATTGAGAAAGGTATTTTTATGCATAGGGGTATTATATGGGGTATTGTGTAAACATCACAGTGTGTAAAAATACTTGCCTTTGGATATTCTATGTGTACAATATATGTACAATAAAATTATGAAAAATTTTTATCTCCCAACACAGCACTCATCTTTACATATAGAGTCAAAAAAAAGTTCTTTATCATATTTACAGAGTATATGTGTACTTGTCATTGTGATTGCAGGAGTAACAAGTGTTATATATGCCATTGGAGATCCCAATGATACTAAAGAAAAATTTAATAATACATTTCTTAATTCACAAACAACTCCGGTTGTTGGACTAAATTAATTGTGTGAATTGATATGTTGAGGGGATCTGTATTGCAATGCTTCAAGAAGATGTCGTTCTTCAATATGGTCAGAGGAGTCAAGATCGGCAATAGTCCTTGCACATTTTATTGTTCGATGATACCCTCGAGGGGTTAATCCAAGAGTCGTGGCTGCATCGCGAAGTATTTTCTGTAACTTTTGATTGAGTGGACAAAGCACATCTATGTTTCCAGCGTGAATATCACAATTGGTATGTATGCCGTGTGGAGCAAGCCTCTTTCTTTGATTTTTACGGGCTTTTGAGACCTGGTCTCTGATACTTTCTGTTGGATCATCTTTTGCATTAAGTGGTTTTTCAAGATCATCAATTTCAATGCGATCAACATGTACCCATAAATCTATACGATCAGCAATCGGTCCACTTATTTTTTTTTGATATTGTTCTTTTGCTTTATATGTACATGTACATGGAGTACTACTGCCCCAGTTTCCACACGGACATGGATTGCATGCAACAATAACAATACATGAGGCAGGATAACGCATTGAACCTTGAGCACGAGAAATAGTAATAGTGTGTTCTTCAAGAGGTTCCCGTAAACTTTCAATCACTCGTCTATCAAACTCTGGGAACTCATCCAAAAAAAGTACTCCGCGATGTGCAAGAGTAATTTCTCCAGGACGAATATTTGACCCACCGCCAACAAGAGATACATACGATGACGAATGATGTGGTGTGCGTATCGGAGGGGTATATATCGGGCCGTCAGGAAGCACAGAAGAAATAGAATGTATGGCAGTTACTTCAAGAACTTCTTCTTTTGTGAGTGGTGGAAGTATTGAGCGCATTGCTTTTGCGAGCAATGTCTTTCCGGTTCCAGGAGAACCATACAAACAAATATTGTGTCTTCCCGCTGCTGCAATGGTGAGTGCACGTTTTGCAGCATCTTGTCCTTTAATGTGACCAAACGTGTGTTGATGGTAATAATGCGGTGCATCTTTTTTTGATTGAACAATTGGACTCAGAATTTCTTTTTGATTAAGGTGATTAACACATGATTCAAGATTTCGTACTGGGTATATAGAAATACCCTCTACGAGTTCAGCTTCTTTGCTGTTAGCAAAAGGAATATATACATGTGTATGTCCGTGTTCTTTTGCATAAGTAAGTATCGGAAGTATTCCAGGAATTGGACGTATGTCTCCATTGAGCGCAAGTTCTCCTACAAACAATGAATTTGAAATGTTTTGTGTAATTTCTCCTATTGCAACAAGATATGCGATTGCAATTGGTACATCAAAATGAGTTCCAGTTTTTTTTAAATCTCCTGGAGCAAGTGAAACAACTATTTTTTTTCTTTGTTTTTTTGGAGAAGTAAGATGTGTATGTACGATTGCAGAATTTACTCGATCGCGTGCTTCTTCAACCGCTTTATCAGGAAGACCAATAATACGAAATTCATGTATGCCACTTCCGCCAATGTCTATTTCAACCACAACGCCCTGTGCTGCCAATCCAAATGGTTGTGCACTTTGAATGCGTGTTGTACTGTGTGTTGTTTTAATGTGCGTGGTATGAATAGGGTTCATCGGCATATATATGGGTGTTTATTTTACACTTTGACTTGACGCGAGTAAGTCGTTTATTTTTTTAGTAATAGTAATATCTCCTGCAATGAGCACTAAAATGTCATTATTAAAAAAATAATACAGAATTGATCCTACTTTTCCAGGATAAATCTTGGCTTCTTTGTTATATAAAATTATAGGAGTAAACGGAGACCTGGTAGATACTTCTGAATCATCTTGAAAATAATCTGGAAGAAGAGTTGCAAAATCGGTAATAAAATGAGTTTCAGTTTCAGAAAGGGAGAATATATTTTTTTGTGTTTGTGGAATTCGTACGGTGAGTATAAAAGTACGTTCATCTCCATAGACATCCGTTGCGAGTGTGTGCGATGTTACTTGAGAAAAAAGATCTGATGCATGTTGTGCGGTAGGAAAAAGCAATGGAGCAATTTGAGAGAAATTCGCAACGTGGGTAACGTCTTTGTTGAGGATATATACATGCTCAGTAATACCATCTTTAAATGGTAGAGAAAAATTTTTTATAAATGATTCTTTAGGAGTTGTGTTAGAAAATTCAACATAGTGTATATACTCTGGATCTATAATGGGGAGCAATTTATTTTGAAAACTTGTGATAGTATCTTGCACAACAATTGGAGTTGGGCGCAAAATAATTGCCAAAACAAGCGCAATTATTCCCCCAATGAGAAAAAGTAAAATAGTTATACGGGTTGTGTTTTTTATAAAAGATATTTTTGCTTTTTCTTCTGGAATTTGAGTGTAGGTGATTAATCCAGAGGTTGCAAATTGTGTACGTTTTTTTTCAAAGTTTCCCCATTCTTTTTTTATTTCAATTTCATTTCGTGCTGTGGTTATATCTTTCAGTACGGTATTTTTTTTTTGCATCGATTGAGTTTGCTCAATGATGTCATTTGCAAGGACTGTGTCTATTTTCGTTGGTGTTTTTTTTTCTTCAATACCACTAGGAGTAGAGGTGTTTATTTTTTTTGGCGTAATTGGAATTATCTGTGGGAGATCATCTTTTGAATCAGTCAGTAAATGATTATTTTGTGCATGCATGCGTAGCTGCTCTAATATTTTATCTCGCGTAGAATCAAATGATTCAGATGTCCCCAGAGGAGTATCTCTTTTTTCTATCATATTTTTTGTATACAAGTAGTATATCTCGTAGTATTTTTATCTGCAATTAATATTATATATTTTTTAGTTTTTTTAGTATAGGATCAAAAAAATGAGGGTCTTTCATTTTTATTGACAAACTTAATCTTCTTTCATGATCGATATTTTTAAGAATTATTGGAACAGTATCTCCAACGTGTAAGACATCAAATGGGGACAGTATTCGTTCAGGAGAGAACTCTGATACATGCACCAATCCTTCAACTTCGGGAACAATTTCAACGAATGCACCAAATTCAACTACTTTTGTAACAACTCCAGTAAATGATGATCCGATATCAAATTGTTTTGTAAGATGTTTAATATGTTGGATTACATTACTCACCTGTTCTTTTTTACCAGTAATTGTTACTACACCACTGTCTACAATATCAATACCATCAAGTGCGTAGTCTTCCTTTATTTTTTTTATTACTTTTCCACCAGATCCTATAATTAGTCCAATGTCATCTGGATTAATATTCATTTGTTCAATGTGTGGCGCAGATGTAGAAATATGTGGACGTGGTTTTTCTAATGCGGTATGCATAACAGAGAGAATTTTTATGTGTGTTTCACAAGAACGATCAATCGCTTCATGTATTACTTCGATTGGAATATGTGTAGATTTAATATCAAGTTGCATGGCGGTGATGCCATGTACAGTCCCTGCAACCTTGAAATCCATATACCCATAATGATCTTCAAAACCACTTAAGTCAGTAATGATTTCATATGTATTATTGTGTATTAAAAGACCCATCGCAATTCCTGCTACAGGTGCGTCAATAGGAACTCCTCCATCCATAAGTGCAAGTGTTGAAGCGCAGACTGATGCCATCGAAGTAGAACCATCGGATGTAAAAGATTCAGATACTAATCGAATAGTGTATGGAAATATTTCTTCTTTTGGAATTACATACAATAATGCTTTTTCTGCAAGTGCTCCGTGCCCTATTTCTCTTCTACCGGGAGACCCAATTTTTCCAACTTCACCAGTTGCATACTGTGGAAAATTGTAGTGATGAATAAACCTTTTTTTTGATTCTTGAAAACCTACTGCATCTATAAGTTGTGCTTTGTCGGGGCTCGCGAGAGTAAGTACTGTCATGATGTGAGTATCTCCTCTGTAAAACGTACCAGTGCCGTGCAGAAGTTGAGAAAATCCTCCTGCTTCTGCATGAAGTGATCGTAAATCAGTGAGTTTTCTTCCATCAATGCGAGTATGTGAAATGATACCCATCTCATTAATTATTTTTTTAAGTGTATTGTCAAATAAATCATACCCAATGATTTTTTCAGCATCGGAAATATTTAATGAAATAAGTGTTTGATGCCATGTAGAAGAAAGTGTGTTGATTTCATTTTTTTTATGAGATATAGCCAATGTGCGCATGGTCTCTTGCACAGGTGTAAATGCATCTTGAATTGCAGTAGGAATCTGAATGTCAGCCAATGCTTCTTTTGTTTTTCCAATTTCTTTAATAATATTTCTTTGAAATTGTTGTAGTGACTGTATATGTGTTCGACTAGCATCAATGCCTGTTTTTACTTTTGTTTTTTCAATTTGATTACCCCCCATCTCAATCATAGTGATTCCTTCTTCCATTCCACATACTGTGAGTTCAGAGACGTGTTGTGCAGAAGTGTTACGTTTTCCTATGCACCACTTTGATTCATTGAGAATCATGCGTACGCCAGATATTGGCCCGTGAAAAGGAACTGAAGATATATTAAGTGCAATACTTGCACCAAGAACTGCAAGCATCTCAGTTGGGAAAGATCCTTGCACGAGTACTGTTGCGCATACCCATATTTCTTTTTTGTAATGAGTAGGAAACAATGGACGAATTGTTCTATCAATTATACGAGCTTTTAATGTTGCCTCATCTGACGGCTTTCCTTCCCTTCGAGAATATCTACTACCTAATAGCGCTCCTACAGAATAAAATTTTTCTTCAAAGTCAACACGAAGAGGAAAATAATCTTTATCAGGGCTGTGTTTCCCAACAGCAACAGTCACAAAGACTTGCGAATCAAGCGCTTTCATTAATATCGCACTCTCTGTTTTAATTGCAAGATCAGTTACCATTGCTTCAATGGAAATACCATCAAGAGTGGTGGTATATGTGTGTAGTATATTCATGCTGGTAGTGTAACATGAAAAAGAAATTAAGAATTTCTTCTCATCCTTCTTTTTTGTGGAGCATTTGTTTTATATCTGTGTGGAGATTTTTGTTGTCGAGAATGAGATGTTCTCACTGGAGTATATCCAAATATAAATTTTTCAGATTCAAGTGAAAGATCAATGAAGGTATCTGCACATTCAACAAGTTTTTGTGAAGTCGATTGTACAAATGAAGCAACTTCAATTTGACAACCTTTTCTTTTTAAGTATTCAAGTGCAGGTATAAAATCTCCATCTCCTGATATGAGAATAATTACATCTAATTTTTCTGCAAGAGAAATCATATCCACAGCAAGACCTACATCCCAATCTGCTTTTTTGCTGTTGTCATGAAAAATTTGTAATTCTTTTGATCGTGTTTCAATTCCTGCCTCCCCAAGAGCTTCAAGAAAATTTGCTTCTTCTCCAGATTCTGTGGTAATAACATATGCAAGTGCACGAACGATGTATCGTCCGTCTACCGCGTATTTTACCACTGAATCAAAATTTACTCTTGCTTTGTATAAATTTCTTGCACTGTGATATAAGTTTTGTGTGTCAATGAATACGCCGACACGTTGAGCTGGGTGTTTAATTGCTGTCATATATATAGTGTACGTTATGTACGAATGTTAAAAAATAATGGTTACTGCACTACTAGTTATTTACGCAAATCACACTCTTTTAGAACCTTTTCGTATAATGGTTTATTAGTTTTTTTAAGGTACGAAAGATGTTTTCTTCTGTTCTCTATTTTTTGATTGAGACCTTTTCGAGAGTGTTTATCTTTTTTATGAGTATTTAAATGTGAATTAAGTTCCAGTATTTCTGCAGTAAGCAAGGCTACTTGCACGGCAGAAGATCCTGTGTCTGTACTATGTATCTGCACTTTTGATTGTGCCATTTTTTTTGCTGTTGTAGTGAGCATATCGTTCAGTATAACGGTATTGTAATAAAAATGCAATATGTTTTAAAATATTGCCCTGTACAATGGGGTATATGAATATTCATGATGGTATACGTATGTTTTTGGAACATGTAGAGGTGTCATTAGGCCGTTCATTAAAAACAATAAACAATTATCAACACTATCTAGATTTTTTTGTTGCCCACAGTAAGATTTCTTCAGTAGAAGATGTTACTGATGACGTAGTGCATCAATTTAGATTATTTTTAAATAGGCATGCAGGGCGTGGTGGCTCTACTATAAAAAAAAATACTCAAAATTATTATTTAATTGCACTGCGAGTGTTTCTTAAATATATGCACACTCGTGGAGTGAAAACACTTGCGCCTGATTCTATTATTCTTGCAAAAACTGGCATGCGTGAACTTGAACTCATATCAATTGATGAATTAAAACGAATACGTGATGCAGTTGGGAGTAAAACCATTGAAGATGTACGAGATAAAGCAATCATTGAAACACTTTTCTCAACCGGACTTCGCGTATCAGAACTTGTAGGGCTTCCTCGCTCACTTGATCTTACAAAAAAAGAAATGAGTATTCGTGGAAAAGGAGAAAAAGTACGAGTAGTTTTTTTTACTGATACTGCAATATCTGCAATACAAACCTACCTTCAAAAAAGAGAAGACATGTCGGAGGCATTATTTGCAGGAAAAGGAACCAATGCTATTCCTGCGCGTTCAGTGCAACGCATCATTCAAAAATATGCTCGCAAGGCAGGAGTAAGTAAAAAAGTAACTCCCCATGTATTGCGACATATGTTTGCAACGACACTTCTTTCCAACGGTGCAGACATTCGTTCAGTACAAGAACTATTGGGGCATGCTAATATTGCTACCACACAAGTGTATACACACGTTACTAACAAACGTCTCAAAGATGTTCATAAACAATTTCTTCATGAGTAACATTATTCAGGGATAACCATTGTTCCAACTTTTTTATCCTCAAAACTCGTAAGATCTTCCAGAGAAACCACCTTTATTTTAATCTTGTGTTCACGCGCGAGTGCAATTGCAGTATTATCCGCAAAAGTAAGATTCTTTTTCAGTGATTCAGTTGCGGTTAATTCTTTATACATAATGGCATTTTTGTTTGTTCTTGGGTCACTGTCATACACTCCTTGCACACCATTTTTTGTCATAATAATTAAATCAGCTTTTAATTCAAGAGCACGCTGTACGGTAGTGGTATCAGTAGTAAAGTATGGTGTGCCCAATCCTCCACCAAAAATAACAACTCTCTTTTTCTCAAGATGTTTTTTAACTCTTCCAGTAATCATTGGTTCTACTATTTGATTTGCTTGAATGGCACTTACTACTCGTGAGTCAATTCCATACGCAGTACATATATCACGAAGTAAAAGTGCATTCATAAGTGTTGCAAGCATTCCCATGTAATCGCCAGTGCTTCGTTCAATGCCTTTTAATGTATCAATATTTCTTCCTCGAAATATATTACCTCCTCCAATAACTATCATGATACGGTGTTTCTTTTGTAATTGCTTAATCTGTGTTGCAATTATTTTTAATACTGTATTATCGTACATGTCATTACTATCATTTTTTAATGCTTCTCCTGATATTTTTATAACGATGAGCATATTAAAAACAGTATACTATATCTATGAAGATATATTCTTGGAATGTGAATGGTTTGCGCGCAGTGTTCAAAAAAGGATCTATTCAAGAATTTATTACTAAAGAAAAACCAGATATTGTTTTATTACAAGAGGTAAAGGTAAAAGAAGATCAACTTACCGAGGAACAAAAAATGTATGAAGGATACACACAGGTGTATCATTCGGCTCAAAAAGCAGGATATTCGGGTACTGCAGTATGGGTGCATAGACAATACGCTTCAATGATAGAAAATCAAATAAACACATTTTCAAAATATAAAGACACAGAAGGAAGATTTGTTCAAATTGATTTAAACAACGGAATAACAGTAATATCGGTATACATTCCCAACGGAGGAAAGTCAGACGAGCATTATGTACAAAAAATAGATTTTATTAAAAAATTAGGAGAACACGCCAAAAGATTGATTAAAACAAAAAGGATGGTAGTTATTGGTGGGGATTTTAATATTGCGCATAGTGCTCTCGATCTTGCAGAACCAGAGAAATACGAAGGGCACACTCATTTTAATCATACAGTGCGCACTCTTTTGACCGACTACATGGGAAATGATTTAGTTGACACATATCGATCACGCAATGTAAATAAAGAAGGTGCATATACATATTGGGATAATTTTGATTTTAGTTTACCAAAAGGTACAAAACCAAGAGAAGTTAATCGTGGATGGCGCATTGATTATTTATTTGCAGACACTGAATTGAACAAAAAAATCACACAAGCACATATTCATGCAGACATATTTGGATCAGACCACTGCCCTATTTCAGTTACGATTAATTTAAAAAAATAATAATTACCGCACTCGGTTCTTTTTTTTGATAGCTTCAATTTCTTGTTCCTCTATTTCATCGCGGATGAATCTTCCTTTATCTGCAAGTTCTTCTAATGTTTTTTGATCTAATAATAATAATTCTTTTGCCCTCGCCAAAAGGATTTCTTTTTTATTAATCTCCGGATTTTCTAATGTTTCTCCTAATAACGCTGAAATAATATTTCCTATTTTTTTTCCAGGCTGTAAATTATATGTTTGCATTAAATCATTTCCATCAAGAGCAAGGATCCCTGGAGTAATTGGATCACGCAACACTTCTTCAACCATAGATTGATATTGACGAAGTCGGTACGGTTCTTCTTTTGGTCTTCCTGTACCAATACGATCACACATACGCAAATCAATCAATTGCCATATTTTTTCTTTTCCTACTCGAGCAATCATTCTTCGTACTCCTGATAATGAAAGTTGGTCTGGATCAGAAAAAAACATATGCCACCGTACAAACATCACCACTCGTTCAATGAGATCGTATGAAAATTTAAGTCTCTCAAGTATTTTTTTAGTCCGTTTCGCACCAACTACTTCATGAATATAAAAAGTCCAATCTTTGTTATCTTCACTCCACGCGCGTGTTTCTGGTTTTGAAACGTCATGAAATAGTGCAGCAAGACGCAAATCAAGTGGAAGTTTTTTTACTCCTGCGTGTTCCAATGTTCGTAAGTTGTGCTCAAAAACATCAAATGAATGAGCTTGATTTTGATCAATACCAATGCCATCTCGTAATTCTGGAATGATGTATTCCAATAACCCTACTTGTTCTAAATGCATAATGCCAAGCATAGGCGCATCACTTTCTATAATTTTTACAAGTTCATCACGTACACGTTCTACAGCTATGTGCTGTATATTTTTTGCATTAGCAATAAGTGCTTCTTCAGTTTTTTCTTCAAGAGTAAAACTAAGTTCTGTGGCAAGACGCACTCCTCGTAGTAAACGAAGTGCATCTTCTTTAAAACGTTCGTGCGGATCTCCCACTGCCACGAGAAATTTTTGGGTAAGATGTTGTATTCCTTCGTGTTCATCAATAAGAGTATATGTGGTGGGGTCATACGCGAGAGCATTCACCGTAAAATCTCTTCGTTTTAGATCGTCACTCAAGGAAGCGTTGAAAGAGACATTGTCAGGCCTTCGACCATCAGAATAATTTGATTCTTTTCGGTATGGAGTTACTTCTACTATATTAAGATTTGCTATGTTTGTATTGTCGTTGACTATGCCAACTGTGCCGTATGTATTTTCATATACTGTATGTTCAAAATAAGATTGTATTTGTTCTGGGAGTGCGTCAGTAGTAATATCCCAATCCTTAGGTTCAATGTTCATAATAATATTACGCACGCATCCTCCAACACAGTACGCTTGATGTCCATTTTTTTTTAGTGTATTAATTATATCTACAATAGATGGTGGAACTGAAAGCTCAATATGTGATTCCATATGTATGTATGAGTATTGTAGTACGGCCTTTAATATATTTCGTTTTGCCCGCCCGGCAGGACTTGAACCCACAACCCCTCGTTCCGAAGACGAGTGCTCTATCCAATTGAGCTACGGACGGATATTTTTAATGTATGTGTATGATACAACGGCGTATCATTTCTCGATAGAGTGTTACGAAATTATTCAGTAAGTACTTTGTGCGGGCATGGGGAATCGAACCCCAATCCTCTGCTTGGAAGGCAGATGTTTTACCACTAAACTATGCCCGCCATTCTTGTAGCATACCAAATACATTCACACTCGGCTACTTTTTCTTTTTTGTTTTTTTAGTAACAACTTGTGTTTTGTTTTTAGCTTTATGTATGCTTTTTGCAGGAGCATTTTTTTGTTTCATTGGCGCGGGTGTTAATTCTTCAGGCATTTCTTCAAGTAATCCTTCATCCGAAATTCCCAATGTATCTGTTGGACCAACAGTATGCATTCCTGAAAAATCTTCTGGATTTGCAACAGAACTGTTAAAATCATTATCAGGATCAAATCCATCTCCGTACTCTTTTAATTCATCATCGTAGAGTTCTTCGTCGCTATTCATATATATAGTATGAAATATATTAAATTATTTAATAATAGGGCTATCGCCATATATCAAGCGATAACGGCATATTACAATGAATATGTTATTATGCAAGCCACGTTATCCACATATTATTTTTTTATTTATTTAACACAGATGACTGAAATTTATATGTATAGGCATTTCTTTTTTCATGAGCATCATAGGCAAGATTGATAAGTTTTTCTACTAACACGGAAGAAGAAACGCCTGCTTGTCTCCAATTGTGAGCATACAAACTTCCTGGTAAAATATTTATTTCATTTACATATAATTTTTTTTCTTTTGTATCATAGAGAAAATCAATTCGCATAATTCCTTGTGCTCCGAGTACTCGATACACAGCAATTCCCATCTCTTTCGCTTCTTGTTCAAGACTTTCATCAATCTGTGCTGGGAGTTCGCTGTAGGGTGCTTGCTCAGTTTGAGAATCTCCTTTTTTCCCTCCGTGCATATATTTATCATTGAAATCAAATAATTCTTTTTTGTGAAGTGGCTTTTCAAGATGAGCGGTAATTTGTTCTTTTTCATTTCCAATAATAGGAAGCGTTAATTCAATAAGATGTTCAATGCTTTTTTCTACCAATACTTTGTGATCATAATGTAATGCAACTTCAATACCAGAAATTAATTCGTGAGTGTCATTTGCTTTTGTAATGCCAATGCTTGACCCCAAGTGTACAGGTTTTATAAATACTGGGTAGTGTAATTTTTCACATGCTTGAATTAACGCATCTTTGTGTGCCAGCCAATCACGATGAGTAAACCACACATACGGCACAATAGGAAATTGTTCTACATGAAGTACTTGTTTGGTTAATACTTTATCCATTGCAACAACTGCAGTGTCCATGTTGCATCCTACAAAAGGAACATGTGCCATGCGAAGAAGCCCCATCAAACTTCCATCTTCTCCGTATGTTCCATGTAGTGCAGAAAATACTACATTGATATTTTTCCACTGAGAAAAAATTTTTTTGGTACGCACCTGAAAAC
This sequence comes from Alphaproteobacteria bacterium, assembly GCA_030054135.1. Classification (GTDB taxonomy): domain Bacteria; phylum Patescibacteriota; class Minisyncoccia; order Phycocordibacterales; family JABAAK01; genus JASGCN01. The sequence continues at coordinate 17,102 of JASGCN010000001.1, read as the reverse complement.
AATTATTTATATCAAATAGTAATTCATATTCATCAGACTCAATTGTATCTTGATAGTTATTATTTTTAAAAAAATCAATTGTAGTCATTTCTGGGTGAGATATATATCTTCCATCGTGAGTAATGTATATAGGCACCACTTCATATAAATTGATTGCATGTAATGCGTCAATAATAGGCGTGTAGGCAGTAATGATAGAGATATCATGCTCAGCACTTTTTCCTCCAAAAAAGACAGCAATTTTTTTCATATTACTAGTGTAGCGTATCGTATGAAATATACAATTTTTTATACATACTGGTCAGGCCAATCATTTTGTATAATAATGACATCACCAGGAAGAGTACGAGTATGAAGAGTTTGCAATGCTTTTGGAACGGATGTTTCCTTTGAAATAATACCACTGTATTTTTCTTTATAGAGCGTCTCTTCTATATATGTTGTTGCACTATTTTCTATACATATAATGTGAGCAATACGAGATGTTGCCAATTCTTTTCCTATGCGTTCATGCACTGCCATATTCATTTTTCCTAATTCAACAATTCCAGATACAATCATAATGGTTCTGTTTGAAAGAGTGTTTGCAAAAGCAATAAGAGAAAGTACGCCATCCTCGTTCCCATTATATGAATCATCAATAAAAAATAAATCATTTTTTTTATATATTTCAAATCGATGAGGAATCTGTTTCAGTGTTTTAATGCCTTGTTGTACCGCATTTTCTGAGATGCCAATATGATTTGCAATATGAGCGGCAACAGCAAGATATGTTGGGATGTGCATCCCAACAAGATCAGTTTTATATGTAAATGAAATATCTCCGTGGGTATATGTTCCTTTTGTTCCTGAAAGATCTTGTGTTTCACATGAAATAGAAATATTTTCACATGTCCCCCGTTCATATATGTTTGTATGTGCCGGTAAATAATCTGAAAATAGTTTGTGCCGTGGTGCGTACAGCGAGCCCTCAGGAGTATATGGGACAATTTCAAGAAGTGTATCCCGAATAGTATCTTGGTGTTTCATGCGTTCAATGTGTGTATTATTAATTCCAGAAATAATACTTATGCGAGGATGCAATACTTTTGCAAGCTGGTCTATATCTCCTTTGTAGTATTCTCCTATTTCAAAAATAAGCACTTCTGGGGCGCGTTCTAATGTTTGAATAAATCTATATATACCAATAGGAGTATTAAAATTTTTTGAAGGAGTGTCGACAGATTTTTCTTGTTGCACAATGTGTGTGATAATTGTTCGTAAAGTTGTTTTCCCAAAACTTCCAACAATGCATATGGATATTCCTTTATAATTTTTCATGTATGCATCGATTTGTGTTAGTACATATATGATGTATATTTGTATGCCTATATGTAAAATAATGTTGTATATGCAAATAATGATTGGCGTTCCCACTACATACAAAGTTACTATGAGTGCTATGCCCCCTACAATAGCTACTGGTGCGTATAGGAGTATCCATGCTAATCCAAAAAGTATTGTTGAGACAACGAGCAACAGAGTAAGAACAATGCGTTTGGTGTACAGCAGGGTTTTTCTTTTTTGCAAATTTTTATAACTTGGTGCAAATACCCACCAACGAATAAATGCAGTAGTTTCGTAATCATGTATCTGCAATATATATAAAAGTTCTATTATGTATCGTATTGAAAGTACTGAAAAAAAAGAGGAAATTCCTTTCATGAGTTTAGTATACTTTGAATTTCTTTATATACCTCCTCTTTTTTTTCTTTATGCACAAAGTGTCCTACATCAGGATATGCTACTAAATGTGCGTGCAAGAGAGCCTGTGATATTTTTATTCCATCTGAAAGTGGTGCCGCGGTATCTTTTTCACCCCATATACACAATGTTTCTTGTGAAACATTACAAAGCAGATGAGAAATATCTTCAGTAATAATATTGCGATATACCGTGTTCATGTTCTCAACTAACCCATAGTCTGTGCCTAATGCATTTCTCCACAATTTTTGGATGGTGTTTCGTACTGACCGCACTGGTATCAAGCCTACAAAAATTTTTCCACTTTTGCTTATTATTCTTAATAAAGACACAGATATTCTTTTTTTTCGTATTCCTGCAGAAGCAATAAGAATAAGTTTTTTTGGTATATGTGTTGTTCGGTCATTGGCACAATATGTAATTGCAATTGCTCCTCCAAAAGAATGCCCAACAATAGCATATGGTTCAATGTGTAACGTGGTAAAAAATGTTTTTAATAATTCAGCGAATGTGTTAGTATTCCAATTAATTTGATCTTTAGGCGTTTCACTTTTTCCAAAACCAGGCAAATCAAATGCAATGCATCTATAATTTTTAGATAATTTTTGTATAAGATCTGAAAACGTTGCTTGAGAGCTCCCCCACCCATGTAGAAAAATAATACAATGCCCCGATCCTTGATCGGTATAGTGCACCGCAAGATCTTTAAAAATAAATTGCATGTCGGGGCGCCGGGATTCGAACCCGGAGTCACTCGTACCCAAAACGAGCATGTTAGCCGTTACACCACGCCCCGTGTTCTTTCATTATGCACTACAAGTTTTTATTCTACCACTATAATATAATCAATATATAATATACTAAATATACAATATGTCAATATATGGATCATTTTCTCCATCAAGAAACAATACTCCAATAATTCCAATAATTGCTCCAGAACAGTTGTGTTTATTGCAGTAATCATCTGCATATATTTCTAATTTGTGTATTTTCTTTTTTGAAACCCTTTCTTCTGCAAAAAAGTTATCTATTTTTTCTTTATTTTTTGTATACATAGTTTTTACTTCAAAAAAATAAAGAGTATCTTCTTTTTTTGCAATGATATCCACTTCTATGTAGATAACTTTTTTTTGAGTATACAATATCTCAAAACCATTACTTATCAAGTACTTTTCCGCAACCTTTTCCCCACTATTACCTATAAATTTATTTAATAACGTGTTTATGCCCATAGTTATACATACAATATACATTATTCTATAATAAATAACTATGTACACTACTGAAACATATGCAATATGTTTCACATGAAACATTTCTATTGTTTAATTTTAAAAGATTTATAAATATTAAAGACTTATATTTGATTAAATTGTACACTACTGAAACATATTGTATATGTTTCACATGAAACATTAAATTATTTTTGTTATGATATTTTAAAAATTAAAATAACATTATTTTATATTTATTGTGTACTAATGAAACATACGAAATATGTTTCACGTGAAACGATGATACTTTTAATATAGTATTTCAAACGTATTTTTTTAGGGGATTGGTATCATTAGGAAAAAGTATAGGGAATTGAGATTGTTTTCAAAATAAAGAAAATAAAAAACTATTCACAGCTTTCTATAATGGAACTATTTTAGGGATATATGACATACTTAGTGTATAAAGTCGAGCCAATTTATCAACAAGCCATGTGCGCGAAGTTATGTATCTACGAATCAAAATATCACCTGGCAATAATTTACAACCATCAATTTTTTTACATTGAGGTTTAATATAAGCTAAAGAATCGAAAATTTGGCCAGTGATAGTCGGAAAATACTGGTGTAAAATTTATGACCTATGTAATGTCCAAAGATAGAAAGAACAAGAATACACCCGGTTATAATTATTGCTAATAGTTTTAGGATAAATTTTCTATTCATTTATATATTATAAATGAAACAAAAAAAATCGCCAGAGCTCCGATAGGAGATGGCGACTTATTATATCAAACGCTGCTCCAACAGGAGATGGTCTTATTTTAACCAAACGCAACCAGAGGGTTGCATGTAAAATAATGTTCTCGTCCAGAAACTCCAGATGAGATGATTCTTAAAAACTGTCGCTTGAGATTTGTTTCAACCGGTAGTGACTCGTGCGGAGTCAAAATGCCGATTTTGTGCACCTCACCAGCTTTCATTAAGATCGCACTGTCGAGTGGGTAATGATCGGCCACATGCCCAATATCTCCGTCATTGGTTGTGTCTTCATGCTCTGTGTTCCACAGAGCGCAAGTGTTGTCAATACTGTTGGCAAGTAGAATCTTGACATCACGTTTTAAAGTGACGCGGGGACTTGGTTTAAGCTTGTGTTTTGAACTCAAACTTGCACCTTTGATTGTTGATTCACTCAATCCGTTGGCTATTCCTCCCCAACAGTATGTTCCAGAAACTTTTCCGGCTTCTGTGTGCAAGGCCCGAGAATATTTTGCCCGATACCCGCGGTGTGCTGTTCCAGCAACTGTTAGAGATTCATCGATTGTTAAAAAACCGATATCTCCTTTTTTCAGATACAACGAATCTACAATATCTTTATATGCCTTGTAGATGTCTGGAATCGAATCTGAAATGCCTTGAATGTAAGGCATCATCAGACATTGAACACCCGAGAATTTTGGAAATTGCACTCTCTGTCCTGTACTTAAGTTTTTTATTTTCTTCGTTGCTAACTCCTATTGGTTGTTGTTTTATTAGTTCGTCAAGCTCTATGACTTGATTTATTTTAGTATAGAATAATAACACTTATATGTCAATGGCAACAATAACTTTTTGATTTTTTCTACTATAGTGCGACCAGAGAGAATCGAACTCTCATCTCAGCCTTGGCAAGGCCGCGTTTTACCACTAAACTATGATCGCGTTAATGTGTATTATTTCACATTATCATCTCTATTGTATCTTGTATTGACTTTAAGATAAAGAGGGGGTATAGTTCAAACGTATTCAATTTTTGAATACGACTATTATCCGCCGCTGGCGGTTTTATTTTTTATTTATACACACTATGCAATTTGATTTAAAAAACATAAATTTAGTAATAGACAAATTGTCTGAAGAAAAACAAATACCTAAGAATGTTTTATTGTCAGCACTTGAATCTGCCTTTGCGGCTGCGTATAGAAAAGAATACGGTAAAAGTGAACAAATCATTCGCTCTCGTTTTAACGCACATACAGGAGATATAAATTTTTTTCAAGTAAAAAAAATAGTTACCGAAGAAGATATTTTACCAAAAGATACTCGTAAAAAAAGTGAAACTGATTTACGAGTCTTATTTAATACTGAAAAACACATTTATCTTAATGACGCACTTTTATTGCAAAGCAATGCAATTCGTGGTGGAGAAATATTATTCCCACTTGAAAAAAAAGAAGATTTTGGTAGAATTGCAGCTCAGTCAGCAAAACAAGCTATAGTACAAAAGTTTCATGATGCAGAACGCGATGCAGTGATTCTTCAATTTGAAGGAAAGAAAAATACAATTATTTCAGGAACAGTTCAACGTTTAGAACGAGGAAATGTATATGTTGACTTAGGTAAAACAATTGCAATTTTGCCATATGCAGAACAAATAAGAACCGAGCGTTTTAAACAAGGAGATCTGGTTCGTGCACTCATTGTTGACATAGACGCGTCAAGAAAATTTGGAGGATTTATTCGTTTATCACGAGCCAACCCACAGTTTGTTGTAAAGCTTTTTGAACTTGAAGTTCCAGAAATTTCGCAAGGAGTTGTTTCTATTATAGACATTGTGCGTGACGCAGGGAATAGAACAAAAATATCAGTTGCAACTACAGATACTGCAATTGATCCAGTTGGTGCATTAGTAGGGCAACGTGGTGTGCGAGTACTTGCAATAAAAAATGAATTAAAATCAGAACAAATAGATATCGTCGAGTATTCATCTGACAAAACTCAATTTATTGAAGATTTACTTTCTCCTGCAGAGGTAGTGAGTACTGTGTATGACGAATCAAAAGAAGAAGCAAAAATTACTGTTAGTGAAAGTCAAATTCCAGTTATTATTGGTAAAGGAGGGCAAAATCTAAAGTTAGCCGCTCGATTAGCAAAAGTAACAATCAGAGTGTACAACCCAGAAAATGAAGAATTAGTATTTGCTACTAATGATGGGGTTTTGCAAACAGTAAAAGAGTTTGTTCGAAAACCTTTATACATGAAAGAAGAAACTTTGCCTATTATCAATAAAGAAGAAACTCCTGAACCAATTGTTTCACAAGAAACATCAATGGATGAACCAATGGAAGACAAACCTGCGACTGAATAACGTATACTGTATTATATGAACCTACTTCATGACATTAGCCCGGGTACAAAAGATGAGATGCAGGTGATAATAGAAATACCTCGGGGTTCAAAAAATAAATATGAAATTGACAAAAAAACAGGGGTCATTGCTCTCGATAGAGTACTGCATACTTCTCAGGACTATCCCTTTGATTATGGATTTATACCTCAAACTTTATGGGATGATGGCGATGCTCTTGATGTGGTTCTTATCACAACATACCCTTTATTTCCAGGGGTTTTAGTGCGTGTGCGTCCAATTGCTCTCATTGATATGCTTGACTCTGGCGAAAGTGATGTTAAAATAGTAGGTGTACCTGTTGATGATCCACGATTTGCGGAATTCAATGATCTTGAAGATGTTTCCAAACATTTTATCAAGGAGGTAACACATTTTTTTGAAACAATGAAATTGCTTCAAAAAAAGGTGGTAACTATTGAAGGAGTTTATGGCAAGGCAAAGGCTATAGAAGCATTCGAAAGGGCAATCAACTTATATCAACAATCCAAAAAACAATAATAATTATGAAAGGTAAATCTGTGTCAGTAACTACTATGTGGCTTTTGTCTCTTATCGGACTATTGAGCTTTGCACTCATTTTTTTATCTTCTTCATATGCGGAGGAAGGAATAAAAACTGTTGTTTCAACAGATACCAAAAAAAGTGAAAATGCTAGTGTCGGCACTATAGATGATATTTTTAAAGAAAGAAAGATTGAAGAAGTAGCTTCTTCTTTTGAAAAAAAAGAATACACAGAATTTATCACCAATCTTTTTACTAATGTAGACAAGGCAGTACACCCAGATGCGTATGAGTTCGCTAAATCGGTAGACGTTCACGCAGCGTTAGTTGCAGATGAAGTGATTCGTAATAAAGAAATTATTGGTTCACTCAAATCATATATTTTTAAAATTCCAAAAGAAAAAGATCTCGATCGGTATACAAAAATTGTTCGTATTCTTGAAACAAAATCAAAAACCATCGAAAAAGAAGTGCTTGCAATTGCAAATGATGAAACTCTTATTGTTCGTGCGTTAAAGGCAAAATTTAATTTGTTTGATTCTTTAATTGCTCAAATTTTTGATAACAATAGTTATGTAAAGAATCACAAACGATTAGATGATTTGAGAAAAGATATTTTACGTGAACGTGCAGATGTGAGAAAAATATTCTTACAAGTACAAGAATTAGTTGGTGCACAAACAGAACAAGTTAAATAACAATATGACAGTTGGTGATGAAACACTCGTGCCGTATGTTGTTTCTTTTGAAGAACAAAAAACAAAAGTTTTAATAACAATTACTCTTTCAAAAGAACGTATTCACAAATACACTGAAGCAGTTGTAACTTCTTTATCTAAAGAATTAGTATTAGACGGATTTCGCAAAGGTCATGTACCACCTGATATTGCAAAAAAACACATAGATACTTTTCAAGTGTGGCACAAAGCTGCACAAGAAACTTTTTTTCATGAGTTTCCATTAATTCTTGCGAAAGAACATCTATCTCCCATTGGACAACCAACACTCACATTTACTAAAATGCCAATCGAAGGAGATGTAGAATGTAATGTTACTTTTTATGTTTTACCTGAATATATCCTTCCTGAATATGTATCAGTTATTGCTACATGCACACTTCCCGAAAAACCAAAAGAAGTGACTGACACAGACGTGCAAATGCAAAAAGAAGAAATTAGAAAACAAGTGTACAAACAAAAAAATGAAGGTAAAGACCCAGAAGAAGGAATTATACTTCCGGTAATTGATGAAACATTTATTAAAGAATTAGGATCGCCCGCAAAAACAATTGAAGAATTTGATTTATTTATTAAACAAGCCCTCACCGAAGAATTGAATCGTTCGTATACGCATCTCGTAAGGAAAACTCTTACCGATGTTTTGTATTCTCTCCCACATCCAATCATTCCTTCAATGCTCATTGATATTGAAACAGAAAGAGGAAAAGAAGAAATGAAAGCAAATCTTAAAACAGTAGGAGCAACTATTGAATCATACATTGAACATAGAAAGATATCTGCAGAAGAGTTGGATAAAGAATTGCGCCTCGAAGCTGAAAAACGAGCTGTGGTTCAAATCGTGATCAATGCAATTGCAGCAAAAGAAAAATTTATTCCTGATGAAATAATATTGGAAAAAGAGATAACACGATTACAGCATAGATATCCTGAAGCACAAAAAGAACAGGTGGGTATGTATGTGTATTCATTACTTCAAAATGAACAAGTATTTCATCATTTAGAGACCATTGCTAAGAATGGAAGTGCTAGCGTATAGTGGAGTATGATTATTCCAACCGTACTCGAAAAGACTACAGAAGGCACATATGCGTATGACATTTATTCACGATTACTTAATGATCGGATTATATTTTTAGGGGAACAAATAAATGATCATAGTGCAAATGTAGTTATTGCACAGTTATTGTTTTTAAACGCACAAGATCAAAAAAAAGACATTCGTCTGTATGTTAATTCTCCAGGTGGTAGTGTCACTGCTACATGGGCAATTGTTGATACCATGAATCATATTAATGCAGATGTTTCAACAGTGTGTGTTGGGATGGCTGCTTCTGGGGGGGCAGTTGTTCTTTCAGCGGGGAAAAAAGGAAAAAGATTTGTTCTTCCAAATGCTGAGGTAATGATACATCAGCCTCTTGGTGGAACTGAAGGGCAAGCAACTGATATTGCCATTTCTGCAAAACACATTTTGCAAACAAAAAATAGAATAAATAAATTTTTATCAGAAACAACGGGACAATCATTAAAAAAGATTGAAACAGACACTGAGCGAGATTTTTTTATGCTGGCACATGAAGCGGTTGAATATGGAATTGTGGATAAAGTTATTAAAAAAATATAAAAGTGTAGTAAAAAGCGTGTTAGTATATACATAGGGTATTGTTAGAACGAACAATAACCTATTAAAAAAATTCGAATTTTATTAATAATTTATGAATAAACAAGCACTTGCAGATGTTGTACAAAATATTACACAGGGTACAAAGTCACAAGCCGTACAGGTTGTAGACACTCTTTTTGATTCTATAGTTAATGAACTTAAAAAAGGAGGTGAAGTCTCAGTCTCAGGGTTTGGTGTATTTGTTGCAAAAAAGAGAGATGCTCGTATGGGTAGAAACCCAGCTACAGGTGCGACAGTACAAATTGCCGCTTCAGTGTCACCTAAATTTAGAGCTGCAAAAGCATTTAAAGATGCTCTTAAGTCCTAGTATATAATTTACACATCAACAAAAAACAACCGCATATGCGGTTGTTTTTTGTTGTGTGTTATCATACCGATATATTTTTGATTATATGCCATCTCTTATTATTGCAAACTGGAAACAATACATTCGTACAGAAAAAGAAATAGAAACTTTTTTTAATGAACTTCATCCTGTAGATACATCGCATCTTGTTGTATGTCCTCCGTATACACATATGGATGTTGTTGCAATGTACAAAAAAAAGCACTCGAATATTTTTTTAGGAGCGCAAGATGTTTCTGATTACATACAAGGAGCTCACACTGGTTCAGTGAGCATTGAGAGCATTAAAGACAGAGAAGCTGAATATGTTATCATTGGCCATTCAGAAACTCGTGATCTTGGGGTAACAGAAGAACAAATGGCTTTGCGTATTCAATTGGTACTTCAAGAGGGATTGATTCCTATTGTGTGTGTTGAAGGAGAGGGGGATGAATATTCTCTCATTGGTATACAAAGACAAATTCAACTATTGTTGAAAAATATTCGTGAAAAAGAATTAAAAAAAATTATTATCGCGTACGAACCAAAGGGGCGCATCGGGTCAAATGATGCTCTTGATACACACAGTATTTGCCGAGTGGCCCTTCTTATTAAAGATACTGTGCGTGCAATGTCTGAAACAAAAACATTTACAAAAATTCCTGTATTGTACGGAGGGGCAGTTGATGAACACAATGTGGGGCATCTTTTTTCAGAAACCGGTGTTGAAGGATTTTTAATTGGCAGAGCATCTGCTTCTGGATCACGAATGAACGCAATTCTTTCCTCAGTATCTTAATTGTATGTTTCCAATTATTACAAGCGTTGTAGATATACTTGGTAAAGTGGTATTAGTGCGTGCGTCTCTTGATGTTCCTGTAGTACGAGGAAAAGTTATTGATACCTTGCGTTTGGATGCAAGCATTGCAAGTATTGATTGGTTACAAAAGGCAGGTGCACGAGTGATAGTGATAGGACATGCTGGTAGATTCAATGAAACAAAAAAAATATCCCTTGAACCGATGAGTAATTATTTGAAAAAATACATTCCACATAGATTTATTTCTTCTCACATCGTGGATCCAAAAAGTATAAAGATTGGTGAAGTAGTTCTTTTAGAAAATTTGCGTACCGATGCACGAGAAGAAAAAGGAAGTATAGATTTTGCAAAAGAGCTAGTACAGGGGGTTGATATGTATGTGTATGATGACATTGCAACCGCCCACAGAAAACATACATCCACCTACACCATGATTGGTATGGTACCAACATACGCAGGCATTTCTTTTAGTAAAGAAATAGAATCGTTTGAAAAAATAACCAAAAACAAAAAGTCTCCAACACTTGCAATTATTGGTGGGGCAAAGTTAGAAACAAAACTTGTATTATTAAAAAAAATGCTTTCTAGTTATGACTATGTCTATGTTGGTGGGATTATGGCAAATACATTATTACAAGCAAAAGGATATTCGGTGGGGGCGTCCGTCGTTGAGTTAGTTTCTCATGAAACAGATGACATGCAATATATACTGAAAGCACAAAATCTTATTTTGCCAACAACTGTGCGTGTTCAGTATGGTCTATGGAATTTGTTTAAAAAAAATGTATCTATCGATCATGTGCCTGACGGATCAGTGATTGTTGATATACCACACAAAGCAATACAAAAAGATATAGGTGTCTACATTGCACAAGCAAAAACAATAGTATGGAACGGACCATTGGGGTGGTATGAAAAAAATGCTTTTGCAGGGACCTGTTTTTTAGCAAAAGCAATACACAGTGCAAAGGTATTTTCTGTTGTTGGGGGAGGAGATACTACTGCAGTATTAAAAAGACACAATATGCTTTCTTATTTTTCCCATGTATCAATCGCAGGGGGGGCTATGTTTGAATATATAACAAAAGGCACATTTCCAATGTTAGAAAAGTAACAGTGTTCTTGCAAATTATTTTTTATTAGTGTATATAGTAATTACATGTACTGGGGATTCCGCGGCTTACCCAGTACAGCCCCCAACCCATCCCCGGGGATACACTAACAGTCTAGACTAGTTAGTGAGTATATACCTGGGGCGGTTGGGACTTTTTTTGTCAAAGATATAATTGTAAAGTTGTCCGGTATCCAGTCCGGCGCCCCCCCTGAGTTTAAATAACTTGAACGAGTTATAACGCAGGGGGCTTTCTTTTGTCAAAAAAAATGTACGGCACGCTTACCATTTTGGAGAAATGAATTTAAATAAATAATCACGCAATCATGCAATTTATTCAATTGACTTTTTAATTGATTCTCTGAATTTTTCAGCTTCGTCATTGTTTGCATAGGTTGTGTGTGGCAAATGTCCAAATTCTTCTCTCGCATATCTAGGAATAATGTGAAAGTGCAAATGAAATACAACTTGACCTGCTTCTGCTCCAGAGTTATTAAAAATGTTTACCGCAGGAGCAGAGCACCCCTTTTTTACAGCACGAGATATTTTTATTAATGTTTTCATTAATTGAACTGCCGTTTCTTCATCACACTCAGTAATATCTTTTATAGGTTTTTTTGGTACAACAAGTGTGTGCCCTTTGATGCTTGGATTAATATCAAGAAATGCAATAGTGTGCTCATCTTCATAGACAATGTGTGCAGATATTTCACGAGAAATAATTTTTTCAAATATAGTTTTTTCCATGTATGCAGTATAACTCAATTTGTTAGAGCAATTTTTATTTTATTATATAGATATGAAAAAAGTACTACAGAACACTGTTATGTTTAGTGTAGTATTGATGCTATTTATTTTATCTGTGGGGGTTGGTTTTCTAGGAACTATGTGGGCGTATGGTATCGGAGTGTTTCTTATTATAGGAGGAATGTATTGCATGTATAAAAATAATAGTTACAGTCCGTGGGCATTTTGGGTGTGTTTGGCCATTGTTGTATTGGGAATATGGTATGGCATGCATACTCAAAAAGAAGTAAAAGATACTCGTGCCGCAATTACCTCAATGTATGCAGAAAACGTTGTAGTAGAAGGAATAGTTACAACAGATACTCGTGTACATGCTCAACGAATATCCTACACCATACAAGTAGACACAATCTCAACAGAAGAGCATTTGATTAATACAATGAATCTACCACGAACGGTTTCCATATTTGTGTATGATAATTCATATACGAAATGTCCTGCGGGGAGTCGAATTACCGCTGAAGGATCTTTTTCTCCGATAGAAGATTTTCTTACTTCAAAAGGAAGAATATTTCCATATCAATACTACGCGCTTAAAGATGATGTGTATGGAAAGCTGTCTCTTACCATCGTTGATTGTAGAGAGCCTTTGGTGCCAAATATATTTTCACTAGTACGAAACTATTTTTCAACAATCGCATATCGTATGTATTCAGACGAAGAAGCGGGGCTTCTTCGTGGGCTACTATTAGGAAGTAAAGATGGGCTAGATAGATCAATTCAAGATATATTTATCACCGTTGGGCTTATACACATTGTTGTACTCTCTGGGTATAATATTTCTCTTGTTGCAGTTCATGCACGATCATTGTTTAGTTTTTTTGGAGGTAAACATGCGTACCGTGTTGGTATTATAGGGGCTTTTATTTTTGTATGGTTATTTGTATTTTTATCCGGTCAATCTATTACTGCATTGCGTGCTGGGTCTATGGTGGGAATCGCTTTGCTTGCAGAGCTATGGTATAGAAAATATCTAGGCCTTCGTATTTTGTTACTCGTGGCAACAGTGTTTGTGTTGTATAACCCACTTATTCTTTTGTATGATGTATCGTTTCATTTGTCATTTATTGCAACAGCATCACTTCTTCTTTTTGTTGAATGGTGGGAAAAAATATTTTCGTTTGTGCCAACTCGATTTGGTTTGCGTTCAATATGTGCAAGTATGTGCGCAGTTCAAATTGGAACGCTTCCGTACATTTTTTACGCAATAGGATCGTTTTCAATTGTTGGGTTTATTGCTAATGTGTTAGTGCTTCCTGTGATTCCAATTGCAATGTTTCTTGGGTTTGTTTCTTTGGTTGGATATAGTATGTTTGCAATGCTGGGGCAGGCTATTTCTTTTGTAGGCATGCTTCCTCTTGCATACGTTCTTACTATGTCTAAACTATTAGCGAATGTTCCGTTTGCCTCTATTTCAACTATATCAATTTCAGCGTCTCTCTGTGTTATTTTTTATACAAGCGTTGTATGGTATTCCATTGCGCGTTGGTAATATTTTTATTACCACACCTTGATGTGTGAAAGATATGTGTCGATGTATGTTCCTTTTTCTGCAGGAGTGTAATCAATAAGAAATGCATGTTCCCACATGTCCACTGCAAGAAAAGCTGGAAGAGCAATTCCTCCTAATTCGTGATCTGCCACCCAAAGCACATGTATTGCTTTTGCTGGTTGATCATGCACACATAACACCCACCCAATGCCCCGAGTAAGCGCCATTTGTTTTACATGAGCAATAAACGCTTCATATGTTCCATATTGAGCAATAATATCTTGATACACTTCACTTTCTTTTTTAATACTTACACCTTCTTCAGTGAGAGCATCAAAATATAGTTCATGATTTTTAATTCCTGCAAGTTCAAAATTGATCCTTCTATTGCATTCAGAAAATGCTTTTGTGTGATTATTTTTTTTGCATTCTTCAAGAGTGTCAATGAGCGAATTATATTGAGTGACATATCCTTGATATAATCCCAAATGAATATCTATTTGTTTTTGAGAAAGCCCAGTATCTTTTTTGAGAGAATAATTTTTTGCAGTATACTTTTTGTACATATTTCTACTGTACCAAGTGCGTGGCATTATAGCAATATATGAGAAATAATTTAATATATTTTTACATTATATTTTTTTTACATGTATCAATTTTGTTTGTGGGGTATCAGTGGTATCACATATATCATGAATACACTCGTACATATCAAGGAATTCAAGTTTCATTTTTGGATGTTGGGCAGGGGGACGCTATATTTATAGAAACTCCTCGTGGGTATCAAATTCTTGTAGACGGGGGAAGAGGAGTTTCGGTGTTACGCGCATTGCGATCAATTATGCCAAAAGGAGACGTGACAATTGACATGGTTGTTGCAACTCATGCAGATGCAGATCATATTGGGGGGCTACTTGGTGTTTTTGATACCTATGAAGTTGCACACATGGTGAGTGCATCTCCTGCAGGAGATACTCGATTGTATAAAGATTTACAAGAAAAAATTAAAAAAGAAAAATCAATAACAACAGACATTGTTAATCCACTTCATCTGAAAGTTGATGGAACGGATATATTTTTCCTGTGGCCATTGAGTACACATATAAACGAAACAAATGCGTCTTCAATTGTTATGAAAATTGTAGATAGAAAAGCAACAGCACTTATCACAGGAGATGCACCATTGGAAGTCGAGAATTATTTGGTGGCATTATATAAAAAAGCACTCACAAGTGATATATTAAAAGCAGGACACCACGGTTCAAAGACATCCACGGGGGAGCTATTTTTAAAAACTGTATCTCCAAAAGAGGTAGTGGTTTCGGCGGGCAAAAACAATACATACGGGCATCCTCACAAAGAAGTACTTGATCGAATTTCTGCACAAGAAAGCATTGTTAGAACAACAGCAGAACACGGCACCGTGCGATATGTATCAAATGGTAAAAGTTTTGTGTTTTCAAAATAATAAAATTATATTTTATTTCAAAAAATACCCCACTACTTTTTTTGTAGTGGGGGCATTCGTTTCTTTTTATTATATTCTAACTTTTTCTTTTCGATTTGCTTCCAAAAGTTAAAACTTATTTGCTCCTCGCGGAGCCATTCTTCGAGAGTAATTCTCTCTACATGGTTCCAATCTTTTTGTTTGAGCCATTTTTTCAAAATAGGAACAGTCTTTTTTGCTTGTGCTAATCCTCTAGGCAGTAATTCAAAAAATTTTTCTCTCCACAGCTTTTTGCGTTCACGATCATCTTTTATAATTGTAAAATTGGTTTCTCCGATTCTCTTATTAACCATTGGGTCTCTCCTTTTGTTTTAATATGGCGTTATTGCCATACTCTCCTATATTTGTATCATATCCACGCAATTTGTACAACTATATTTCGAACGGAGATGGTGGATAAGTTTTAATGTGGTTATATTCCTTGCTATAATTAAATTATATATGGTTGAAAAATTTTCAAATTCATTGAACAATAACGAAGGTACTAATTTTGAAACCTTGAAAGCAAAAAAACCTTTGAAAGAAGAGGATATTGAAAAAGAAATTATAAGTTTTTTTGATAAAAATTTAGAAATTTTATTACCAATCTTTATTAGGTTAGATCGTTGGAGTAATATTGATAGTAGTGAAATTATCAAAAAATTAAAAATTACCGATGAACACGTTCGTTTATTGGGAGCTGATTATAGGATTAAAATAACACTTGGTGGTAGGCATGTGATTCATGATGGTTCTACTGGCTCGATAGTTCATCTACTAGATATAAATGATTTTTTAGCTTTAGCATATGCACATGCACATATTCGAGTAGATTCAAGAAAACAAGATGACAAAATCTCTAATAATATTCCTCATCGTTATTATTTAAAATCGCACAAGAGATATTTATGTGCAAATGATTTTGGAATAAGGTTTTGGAGTGATGAACAAAGAAAAATGATCGATGGGGACCCTACAAATGCTTCTGGTTATGTTGAAGCACTTAAGTTGCAAATAGAAAGAATATTAGAAAATATAGGAATACTTGCAAATTATTTGTATGAAGATACAAGAAATGAAGCAAAAAAAGAACTTACATCTGAGAACGGCACCCAATTTATTATTAATAACAAGAGAGACGATAGTGTCCTAGAAGAGCGCACTCTAAATATGTTGTCAAAAAAAATTATAACTATATTATCTACAAATAAAAAAGACAAAGAACTTGTTTTCACTTCAATACCGAGGTTTACTATGGATGATCTGTCATATTTTGATTTTTATAAAATCGCTGAAAAATATGGTTTTATCAGTGATGATCCTTTTAATGATTACAAAAATTTTTATCCTCATAGGCATAAATTACAGTGGTTATTTAGTATACCTACAGAACAAGAAAAAAATGAAAGTACTCTTAAATATATTTATTCTAATTTCCATCAAAAACCAATGATTATTACCTCTTTTTCTTACACTGATATAAGACTTGGGGGAGCTTATCTACCATCTGTAATTAATTCTATATCACATGATGTACATGAAATATTAGCTCATAGAGCCATTGAAAATGAGACTGAAGAAGTTAAGAAATGTTTTGAAAAATATCGTTGGAATGAATGGAATGAAGGTAGTGATATTTTTTATTTTGATTACGAACTTTACGATTTAATAAAACATATTGGTACAAAAGATATAGAGAAAGTTTTAGATCCAAAGGGTAGTGATGTTAGACGTATTTTAAAAGATATAAACAAACATTGAATTCCCACAGATTTCGAAAATATAAATGAGTTAAAGAATTAAATTTATAGAAAATAACGTTTGATTGTCTTAGTTTTTGAACCAATAGAGAAAATGACTATACTACCTTTGCTTTTTTGAGAGTTGCAAAACAGATTGTCACTAAATACACAATAACATCATCTTCATTTTTATTTTCTTCTACAATAAAAGGCATAATTCCTCCTTTATCATTTTCTCTAGTCATTTTACAAAATCTGTGTATTTGAG
>JASGCN010000003.1:27757-85777 GCA_030054135.1 Alphaproteobacteria bacterium | reverse complement strand
ACTCAACTCAATATGTTACTCGATCAATTAATTCTCGCTCTTCAAAATAAAAAAGCGGGAAGATAATAGGCTATAATTTCTATTGTAGTTTCACAAGCACACCCCAAACATTGGGGTGTGCTTGCGTATGTGTGGTCATTTACTCATAATGGAGTATGGTATATCGCGTTGTTGAGTTATTACACAGTGAGCCACACCACCCACCAGATTATATTGAACACCCACCACTTGCACAGTCTGATTACTACGCAGATTGGCAAAGATCATTAGGAAGACGTGTACGGCGATTTTCTATTTTTGAAGGAGTAATTGAGGTGGCGTATGTGCAATTCATTGTATATGACCTTTCAAAACACATAAAGATTCTCAATGCACCACACGGGCCGATTATAAAACTGCCCACTGAAGATTTGATGCACGAACTCTATAGTATTGGTACACGCGTTGCAGAAGAAGAGAAATGTTTGTTTGTGCGATTTGATGCTGTCCCTTTTGAGCCTTTGTTCCCATATTCACACTTTATACCAGAAGTCCCACCATACGCGCGCGAGGGATCATTTATGCAACCAAGAAGTGAAGCATTGTTAACAGTACCTACACATATAGAAGATCTTCAAAAAATGAAAGACAAAGACACTCGCTACGCATTGCGCACTGCAGAGAAAAAAGGCGTAACAACAAAAATTATTACTGAAAATTATACAAAATATTTTAAATTATTTTTTGAAATGATGAAAGAAACTGCGACGAGAAATAATTTTTCTTTACATACTGAAGCATACACGAGATATATTTTTGAGCATTTGCATGAGTATAAAGATGCAATTCTTGTTATTGCTGAACAAACAAAAGAAGACGCGCTCACGCCTATTGCCATGGGGGTATTTATTCCGTATGGGGACACAGCGCATTACTGTATCGGAGCATCACGCAGTGTGGCACGAGACACCTCGTGTGGGTACGCAGTGATTGAATCCGCAATCACATATTATCATAAAAAAAAATATTTGTATGTAAATCTTGGAGGCATTAGCACACAAGAGTACACAGTTTCATCATTGATACCATTAACCAGATTCAAACTAGGTTTTGGCGCAGTCCCCATCTATTATTCACCAACATATGATATTCCATTGCAAAAAAATTTGTATCGGTTGTATTTATTACGAAAATATATATATGCTAAAATAATAAAACGAGAATAATATATATAAATTAAGTATAATCATAGTATGAAAAAAGAAGAAATTAAAAAAGTAATAAAAACAATAGCACAGTATCCTGCACGCAAAGTGGGTACTAGTGTACAATATCAATTCAGTTGGAGAGCGCTTGTTGACTGGTTTTTTGAAAAAAGTTTGTTTGTTGCGCCATATCGCTATATTATCAAAAATTTTCTTTCAAAAGAAAATGTTTTGTGGTTGCACAAACAATATGCACTGCTCGCCAATTGGTATTACGGAGATCCCACCAAAGAAATGATTGTCATTGGCATCACAGGGACAAAAGGGAAAAGTACCACCTCTCTTATTCTACATTCTGTTCTCAGTGCACTTGGTTGTACTGTTGGCCTTGTGGGTGGAGTTGAAATTCGCATAGGGGATGAAGTGTATCCAAATGACAAACACCTTACTATGCCAGGGAGAGGATTTGTACAGGAACAATTAGGACGCATGAAAAAGAAAGGTTGCACAATTGCAATTGTGGAAACCACATCAGAAGGAATCCTTCAACATAGACACGCAGGTATTTTGTATGACATTCTTATTTTTACAAATCTTTCTCAAGAACATCTTATTACACACAAAACTTTTGAAAATTACAAACACACAAAAGGAATACTGTTCAAAGAATTGGCTGTGCGTGCCGCTGATTCTAAGTTCAATAAAATTGTACAAAATAAGGAAGTAAAAAAGATAGCATATCTCAATGCAGATGATAATCACGCGCCATATTTTTCATCATGTGTTCAGGGTAAAGTTCCAAAAATAGAATACGGATTAGGTGAGCGATCATTAATGCGAGCAACAAATGTTGTTGAAAATAAAGAAACTGTTTCATTTGTTTTTGACAAACATACATACACATTGGGTCTTGTCGGTGCATTTCAAGTGTACAACGCGCTTCCTGCAATTCTCATAGCAAAACGACTAGAAGTATTTAATTATTACTACATTAATGAAACATTAAAAAATATCCACATCCCTGGAAGAATGGAAAAAATAGAAGAAGGGCAAGGATATGAAGTGTTTGTTGATTATGCACACGAACCACTCAGTGTTGGATCAGTACTTTCTGCGGGGAAAAAACTTCTCACCAAAAAAGGAGCCAGGTTAATTGCAATTATTGGTGCGGTGGGTGGTGGGAGATATATATACAACGCAGAAGATATTGGCGCTGCAGCAAAATTACATGCAGATACCATCATTGTAACAGATATTGATCCGTACTTTGATGATCCAAAAGAAATAGCAAAACATGTTATAGAGGGAATAGGGATACCAAAAAAAGAGCAACAAGTGCATCTCGAGTTGGACAGACGAAAAGCATTTGCGTATGCGTTTTCTATTGCACGTGACGGAGATGTGGTTATTATCACTGGAAAAGGTGCAGAGTACACAACTATGATTCAAGGAAAAGCAATACAATTTGATGAACGAAAAATAGTACGAGAAATGATACACGCATCTTTTTCAAAAAAGAGTTCTTAAAAGTCTATTCGTTCAATATACAGCGTTCCTATCAAACTGGTCTCTGAGGGTGTTTTATAACTAAATAGATACAACGGAATTTCAAGGCTTGGAATCCATGCTTGCTTTTGTGATGGTTGATATATGAGAGCATCTCTATGAGAAATAAAGGTATTTTCTTTGTTAGTGCCAAACGCAATCATAGTAATGTACGGTAAGTTTTGTTTTGCAATAAGAGTAGTGGTAGTATCCCCCACCACATACGAATGAATAAGACGACTTGATTTTAATTTTTCAAGTACATCTGTTATATAAGAAAAATTGTCCGCTGTACTTTTAGATATCGCATCACTTAGTTCTTTAGGGAGTCTCTCTGCACTCACAAACCCAGTATGCGTCCACGCAATAATTACTTCTATATCAATTGCTTTTGCACGATTTAAAAATGGACTTATTTCAATAACAGGACGCAACGCATATATCCTTTCGTCCGTTGCTACTGTTGTAATATCGATTGGATTTTTTTTAAAACTAGTGAGGGTAGCATCTGGTATGTAATCTGTTACTTGTGCTCCAGTGGTACTTATTATTTCAGTATCTGGGAGTACGCTTTTAATAAAATCGTTTGTTGGTGATGTAAATGTATCAGGACTAAATATGTCTATTGTTCGGGTCGGGGCAGTACCATTTTCTGATACGGTATCTTCGCGTGGAAGAGATGGTGTAGGGGGGGTAGGTGCTGTAGTAGTATCATCTCTATTGCCAAAATTATTTAAATAAATAATAGAAATACTGAAAAGTGCAATACCAGAACCTATAACAAGACACACAGAAAGAAAATACTTTTGTTGAGTGTCTAATTTTATCATACGATATCTCTAGTATATATCTTATTTTCATTATGTGTATTAATAAAAAAAATCATGGTATCATATTTTTATGAAACCTACATTGGTAGAAGATTTAACATGGCGTGGATTAATACATCAAACCACATATAAACACATAGAGGATATCAATAAAAAAGGAATTGTTTTTTATTGGGGTGTTGATCCATCAGGAGATTCTCTCACGGTAGGGCATCTGGCGGGGGCTTTATTTGCCAAGCGTCTTATAGAAGGAGGACATAAAGCAGTACTTCTTGTTGGAGGAGCAACTGGTCGTATTGGGGATCCAGACGGAAAAAAACAAGAACGGAATTTATTGTCTGAAAAAGTAATTCTTAGTAATGTTAAAAATATTACTAGTCAATATAAAAAATTGTTCAATAGTTCAATTACTGTAGTTGACAATTATTCTTGGTTTAAAAACATACCGTTCCTTTCATTTTTGCGTGATGTAGGTAAACATGTGCCTATGAGTAAAATGCTTGCTCGTGAATTTATAAAAACCCGTCTTGATGATGCAGAAGCAGGTATTAGTTATGCAGAGTTCAGTTATTCACTTATGCAGGGGTATGATTTTGTACATCTTAATAGAACAAAAAAAGTAACATTACAAATATGCGGGTCTGATCAGTGGGGTAATTCAATCGCAGGTGTTGATTTACTCCGTCGCCTTGACGCACAAGAAGCACACATCCTTTCATTTCCATTGGTGGTTAATCCAACAACAGGAGTAAAGTTTGGTAAAACTGAATCGGGTACAGTATGGTTGGATGAAAAAAAAACAAGTGTGTACGCGTTTTATCAATTTTGGCTCAATACACCAGATGAAGTGGTAATACAATATTTAAAAATATTTACATTTCTTTCTCGTGAAAAAATTGAAACACTAGAACAAGAAAAAAATGCTCACCCCGAAAAAAGAGAATCTCAAAAAACTCTTGCTCGATTGGTTACTGAAGTTGTGCATGGAAAAGAAAAAACAGCATCTGTCATACGTATTACAGATATTCTTTTTAATAAACAAAATAAATCTCTTCTCAAAACAAAAGAACTTACTATGCTTTCAAAAGAAGTACCCATTCATATAGCTTCAAAAAAAGAAACCGTCGTTGATTGTGCTGTTGCGTTGCACATGGTGAAAAGTAAAAATGAAGGGCATACTCTGTACAAACAAGGAGGACTTGTGCTTTCTTCCACCCAGGATAAAAAAATGTTTTTATTGCGTAAAGGAAAAAACACATTTGCGCTCATACGCGCCACTGCGCTGTTGAAAGAAGTACTGCACTAGTTCTCAGTATCTTTTTTGATGTCTGGGTGGTAAGGGATGGTTAGTTTTGCGGTGGTACCAATGCCAACTACACTTTCAAAGGAAAGAGTCGCATGTATTTTTGATAGGGATTGTTTAATGGTATACAACCCTGTACTAATATCAACCTTACCAAGAGCCGCTTCTTTTTTTTCAAAAAATGCGTTCAGAGCATACACACTATGTGCAGGGATACCTTTTCCTGTGTCGCGTATGGATAGTATGATGTTGCGTGTATCTGTGTTAAGAGTCATTAGAATTGTTCCACGATTATTTGTGTGTTTGTATGCGTTACTAATAAGCTCGATAATAATATTACTAAGAGTCATGCGTTCTGTACTTAATAGTATTGATTTTTTATCTTTAGGAATATTGAGACTGATATCTTTTTTATGTAACAAAGGCGAAAGAGTGGCTTTTATATCTTTAATAAGTTCTATGATATTTGTTGGACGAAATGCTGCAATAGTTTTTCTATTGGCTGTCTTCATTGATTTTGGTTTGATTGTATTTGTAATGGTTTCAAATGAGCTAAAAAGTATCTTCAAAGGAGATTGAACTGGAATGGTGGGGAATTGCTCTTTTGTGTTTCCAGCGGATGTTTTTTGTGCGTACGCCACAAGAGCTTCAACTTGTGTATTGAGTTTTTTTGTATTTTTGCTAAATGCAAAAATAATATATGCACATATCAATAGCAGAAGTACTATTGCAGTTGCAGATATTGAAACAAAAAATTGTCTGCGAGTAGCAAGTGTTTTTGCAGCTGTGGTTGTAATATCTTGTTGAGATTGTAAACAAAAAATATCACTCACTTTTTCTTTTTCTACTCTATTGCAGTTGTGTGAAAGACTCCATGCTCCTGTGGTATCATGTTGTTCGTTCAGGAACATGTCTGTTATTTTTTGTATATTTGTTTCATGTACTAACACAAGATCAGCAAATGTTTTGGCAATAAGAGATTTTTCAACAGGAGTTTTTTCAACTGTATACAGAAGCGTGTCGCCTCCATTGTCTATAAGAAGTGTATATTTCACTTTCAGAATATCCTCAACACGCTGTGGGAGAATATCTGTCGGGGATAGCCCTCGTTTATTTTTTACAATATATTCAAATGGGATTGGTTGGGTATAGTTTATTGTTTCTTTGTTTTGGTGTTTAACCTCTGCGTGTATGGTGTTACTCGCAGTATCTATGAGATAACTTGTGTGTATGTTGGTTTTCTGGAGTGAGAGTTGATTTTTTTCAGTGTTTGGTATAGAAAAGACAGGGCGTTGAAATCTTTTTTGTGTTACAAGTATTGAGTTCCACACAGGGTTTGTTGGAGGCATGGCAATAGTATCTAAAAATGAAGAAAAGGTTTGCTTCAAAAGAGCAGTGTGAGCATTTTCTTTTTCTTGTATGTCTTGTTTGGTGTGATATTGTTGGTACGAAAACAGAGCAAAGTAACTTACTACCACCACCAATACAATACACATCATTGAAAAAGAAAGAACAAAACGAGGGTACCATTGCATATGTTTCTATTGTATGCTTATGATGTTTAATTGTAAATGTGCAATATTTAACTTATACTATGTGTACATTATTTTTATGAATAAAAATGTTTTTAAGGCACAAAGTATATACATAGTCGGGTTCGTAGCAGCACTTCAAGTGCTCCTTGTTTTGTTTTTTGCACTCAATATAAGTGTTCAAAAATATGAATGGTTGGTGTGGGGGACAACGACAGGGACTTTATTACTTGAAATTGCCTTCGTGGTATGTGTAATATCTCTCTGTATCTCTTCAGTACGAAAGGTGCTATTTAATGTAGTAGAGAAGTATGGGTGGTACTTCATTTTCTTTTTATCAGCTTCTTCTATCACGACTTCTCTTTTGTATTCTGTAGCGTATGGGGTATTACCGTGTGTATTGTGTGTGTTACAACGGATAGGGATGTATCCACTAGCTCCTTTGTCATTGCTTGCAATGTATACACAAATTCGTGTTGAATGGTACGCGTTGGTCGTATCTGTTTTTGCAGGATCAATTGCCGCGTATCATCACTACATTCAACTGGTTGGAGAAAGCTCACTTCCATGTTCTGCAACTGGTCCACAATGTACTGATAGAAGTATTTTTTCATATGCACATATTACATTCCCGTATATGGCAGTAGTTGTGTGTAGTTGGGTGATACTGATATGTGCAATGTTTTTATATAAAAGGTATTACGCAAGTGGGAAACTAAAAATGTAAGCATTTCCATTTTTTTCTGAACTGTGCAGAGAAAATGTTCCACCTAAATGTGTAACCATGTGACGAATAAACACGAGCGTTTCGTGTGCAGTGTTTCGCAATGATACATATTGAATAGGGTGCTTAAGGGCAAGCATGACATCGTGGCTGATGCTTTTCCCACCGTGCGTAAGAGTAATATCTACCCTATTCCCAGTAAATATAATATGCAGAGATAGGCTATTTTTTTGATAATGATGTTGTGCTACAAGAGAAATTGTTTTTTCAATAACTGATCGCAGTAGTAGCTCATTGCCATACCATTCTTTTTTGTAAGGAGTTTGTTCTATTGGTTCTGTGTGTAATTCAATTCCAGTGGGGAGGGCGCGCTCTTGTACAGCACGAGATATTTCTTCTTGGATTGTTTTTTCAAACCATTCAGCAGTTACTTTTTCTTTTGTAGAGGGCGGAGTACCTGAACTAAATATTGTGTTCGTGTGGACTCGTGGAGGGATGGTAGGTGTTTCTGTGGTATTGTGTGCTGGCTCAGAAGACATACTTTTTTTGTATAGATAGTGTAAAAGATACTGTATCAAAAAAATAATTATTCCAAACACTGTGAGTAGCACAAAAAAGGCAATATAGGAGGCGATGTTATTTTGTTTTTCAAATGGAGCCTGTATGCATATGTCAGTACCTAATAGTGTAGTTGTAAATGTGAATTTATTTTCTGCCACTTGAGTAGTGCTGGTACATGGATCCAATTGAAGTGAGGGGTCTTTAAATACTATTGAAATATTTTTCTCAGTAAACGATTTTGTAAATGTTTCATCAAATGGAATGACATGAAGTAGTATATATGTTGCAAGAAGTGGTTCATGTGATATTGCGTCTGGGATCTCTTCTTCTTGAATAATAGATTTTGTAGTAGGATCAAAATGAAAAAATAAATCACGCGTGAGATTTGTTTTTAATAATTCTGAAAGTTCAAGGGGGAGAGTGGTGGATTCTTGGAGCTCATTTTTTTTGATGTGATATATCACTTGTAATGATGATCTATCTACAATATATGAATCAGTTTGATTAAATTGGGGGGCGAGAAGAATGTTTTTGAATTTTTCTTTGGCGAGAGCAATTTCTTTTTTTGTTTTGGTTTGTGGTGTGTTACTAGAAGCAAACGCATCCCAATAAAAAGAGTTTCTTTTTTGAAGAATGGTATTTTCTAATTCTTGCACTTCGTTTAAAAGGGCATTTTTTGTTTGGCTGTATTGGTTTGAAATGTTATTTTTTTTGTATGTATACAATGAATAGACAAGATATATAAGTACAACGATGGTGAGAATAATTGACAAAACACGAACGATGGATAGATATACGAATTTCATTTACTATAAGTATACATTGTCTATTTGTATATGAGCAATTGGTATGATATAGTGATATTGTTGGGTGCAACAATACGGTAAAAAGTAAAAGTGCATTCAGTCAATCGTGGTATCTAATGACGACAGTTTTCAAAACTGGCGTCACTGGTCATCACACAAGTAATGTGTTTAATTATTACAAAGCCAAAAAATTCGGGCCCTTAGCTTCTGTTGGCCAAGCGTAAGCGGTATCTAATGACGACAGTTTTCAAAACTGGCGCTCACTGGTCATCACACAAGTAATGTGTTTAATTATTACAAAGCCAAAAAATTCGGGCCCTTAGCTCAGTTGGCTAGAGCGCCAGTTTTGCACTCTGGAGGTCGCCGGTTCAATTCCGGCAGGGTCCACCATTTCATCGCTAAAAAACCATGATGTATCTTTATCATTTGTATTATATTAAGTATAAAAAGATTTTTACTGATTGAAAATTGTTATATAAAGTGGTGTAAAGTATAATATAACTAAGTAAGACTTAGATAAATAATCTTATTATGAAAGAAAAAAATACAAAAGAGTTTTACAAAACTGAAGAACTTGCTGAAAAATTAGAGGTCAACATTATGACCATCTACCGCTACATAAAAGCAAGTCGTCTCAAGGCTTATAAAATCGGTAAAGAGTTCAGGATAGACAAAGACGAGTTTAACGCTTTTCTTAAAAAAGTTATAACGAAATAATCATATGTCATTAAACGAAAGAAAAACAGAAAATATAGTTCGTAGACATTTTGACAATTTTCTTCAAGACATTATTGTTGAAGAACAGTCTTCTGATAATCCAAAAATAAAAAAACTTCTTGCAACTGCTTCAAAAAGTGGTAATGGTGGCGGTTACCCAGAATTCATAATTCAATACAAAAATAATCCAGACTTCATAATAGTTGTAGAATGCAAGGCTGATATAACAAAACACGAAAGTGAAAATAGGGATAAATATAAAGATTTCTCGGTTGATGGAGCTTTGCTATATAGTTCATATTTAGCGAAAGAATTTGATGTACTTTCTATCGCTGTGAGTGGTGAGAATGAGGAAAATAAAAAAATATCACATCACTTACAAATTAAGGGTGATAAAAAAGCGGTGTCAATTTTTTCAAATAAACTACTATCGCCTGAAGAATACCTTAATGGTTACATAAAAAGTCCTGAAAAATTTAGACAAGATTATGAAAAACTGCTTGATTTTTCAAAAGACTTAAATGATAAACTTCATAAACATAAGATTGTTGAGAGTGACAGAGGTTTACTCATAAGCTGTATTCTAATTGCGTTGGAGAACAAAACTTTCTCAAGGTCTTATAAAGATTATCCTGACCCAAAACAACTTGCTGATTATTTAGTAACAACTGTTAAAAATGAGTTTCAGAATGGAAATATTGGAGAAAATAAACTGATAATTTTAACTAGTCGCTTTGAATTTATAAAAACAGATACTTCCTTATCTAAAAAAGACAGTGTGTTAAGGGATATTATTACTGATATAAATGAAAATATAAAAGATTTCATAAAAACACACGAATATTTTGATGTGTTAGCTCAACTATATATAGAATTTTTAAGATATGCAAACAGTGATAAGGGATTAGGTATAGTATTAACACCACCGCATATTACTGAATTTATGTCTGAGTTAGCTGAAGTAAATAAAAATAGTGTTGTGTACGACAATTGTACTGGTACTGGCGGATTTCTTGTTAGTGCGATGAACTTAATGATAAAAGACGCTAAGGGTGACCAAGAAATAATAAAAAGCATAAAGAAAAATCAACTTATCGGTATTGAGTATCAGGCTCATATATTTGCTCTCGCTTGTTCAAATATGTTCATACATCAAGATGGTAAAAGTAATATACTTAATGGAAGTTGTTTTGATGAAGAAATTCTTGAAGAAGTAAAGAGTTACAAGCCGAATGTAGGACTTCTAAATCCGCCATATAAATCAGACAAGAAAAATGATGTTGATGAATATGAATTTATTATAAATAATTTGGATTGTTTAGAACAAGGGGGCAAATGTGTTGCAATTATCCCTATGCAATCAGCTTTAGCTCAAACTGGGAAAGTTTTAGAGTTCAAAACTAAAGTTCTAGAAAATCATACTCTCGAAGCTGTTTTCTCTATGCCAGACGAATTGTTCTTTAATTCTAAGGTTGGTGTTGTTTCTTGTATTATGGTTTTTACAGCAAAAAGACCTCACCCAAAAAATAAAAAGGTTTACTTCGGTTATTATAAAAATGACGGTTTTGTAAAGAGAAAGACTAAAGGAAGAGTTGACTTACATTCAAAATTTGAAAAAGAAATAAAAGATGAATGGATAAACTCTTATATGAACAGAGAGGAAAAAGCTGGTTTTAGTGTAACCAGAACGGTGACCTCGTCTGATGAATGGTGTGCTGAGGCTTATATGGAAACTGACTACTCTAAAATTAGAGTTGAGGATTTTAACAAAAGTATAGTAACTTATATGTCTTTCCTTTTATCAAGCAATAAAATAAAAGATGTAATTTATAATCCAGAAATAAAGAGTGAAATTATTCTAGATATAAATAAATGGAAAAGCTACCCGCTATCAGAATTATTTGAGATAACTGGTAGTAAAACAACACCTCTACTAGAATTGGAGGAGTGTGGAGTTGGAGAATATCCTTTTGTTACAACTCAAGCAACAAATAATGGTATTGAGGGTTTTTATGACTACAAAACAGAAGAAGGTAATGTATTGGCAATAGACAGTGCGGTCATAGGTTACTGTTCTTTTCAGCCTTTTGATTTTTCAGCTAGTGACCACGTTGAGAAACTTATACCAAAATTTGAAATGGATAAATATATAGCTTTATTTATAACGACAGTCATAAATAAAGAACAGTACCGATATAATTATGGAAGAAAGGCAAGTCAGACAAGATTAAAAGAAAGAAGCATTAAACTTCCTACAAAAGATGGTGAAGTTGATTGGGTATTTATTAGAAATTATATAAAAGCACTCCCTTACTCTTCAGTATTATAAAAAATGAAATCATTAATCATCGCCAGAGTATCAACAGAAGAACAAAAAGAAGCTGATAATTTATTATCAACCAAATTAAGTATATAAAAAAATACTGCGAACAGAAAAGTTTTGATGGTATCAACTAAAGGGTATTCAAATTATTAAGAACGACGCGTTTTAAGAATTGATTCTATTTTTTCCACCAATTGATCTCCTGTGTATTCAGATTTTTTGAGATATGTGTGAGCACCTAACATTTTTGCTTTTTGTATATCTTGTTCACTAGTGAGATTGCTATTCACTACAATGAAAAGGGGAGTGGAGGTATTTTTTTTAAGTGTCTCTAAAAATTCAAATCCATCAAGTTCTGGCATCATTAAATCAAGAAGTACAACAGTGGGGTGAACATCAAATATTTCGGTGAGTGCCTGCAGTCCATCAAACGATTGATACACTTCCCAACCATTTTTTTTAAATGAAATTGAATATATTTGTTGCAAAGCTGTGTTGTCTTCGATGATATATATACTTTTATTATTTTCCATATTGTTGTTTATATATACATTGTATCACAATTTACGCTGGCAAAGTGATCGTTACCCGCGTCCCTTTTTTTTCTTCAGAGGCAATGGTGATGGTTCCACCGAGAAGCGTTACCAACCTTTGAGTAATATTGAGACCTGTGCCTGCACTTTCTAAAGTAACAGTATCGCTTGAATTTTTGAATTGTGAGAATAGATTTTTTTGTTTTTCAAGAGGAATGCCCGTGCCATTGTCATGTATCACAATACTGAGTATGCCGTGTGCATAATCAGCAGAAAGAACAATGCGTCCGTACTGTTGCGTATATTTATGTGCATTTGAAAGAACATTGAGTAAAATTCTTTTTAGGATATTAGTATCAATTGAAATCATTGTATGTGGGTGAGGTATATCCAAAAATAGCTCCTGGTGTTTACTTGTTGCAAGTATTTGAATTGATGTATAGCTATCGGCGATTGCTTGTTGTATAGAGGTACGCGTTGGATACACTGGTATATTTCTTGTTTCAGTTTTTCTAATATTAAGAATGTTTGTAATGGAGATAAGCAATGTGTTGATTTGTTTTTTTGTTTCTGCCAGGTATTTTTTACTTTCAATACTTAATGTGGTTGCAGAGTCTTTTTCTATAAGATCGATATATCCTTTCGTAACAGTGAGCGGGGTGCGAAGCTCATGAGATGTAGTACTAATAATGTCTTTTTTTGTGTCTATTTCTTGAAAACGACCAATCATTCTTCCCACATCAATTGATAAATCTCCTATTTCATTTTTTGGCATACTTGGTGGGCGATACTCGATGTCGTACTCTCCTTTGGTAACTCGTTCCGCAAATGAACGAATATAATACAGAGGAGATAAAATGATACGCAACCGACTTATCATGGAAATAAAAATAAAGAAACATAATCCACTAAAAGAAACAAAAATAATAATCACAATTTTCAAAAATGGGGTCACTATTTCAAGAAAGTCAATTTCAGCAATGATACATATACTATTTTTTTTATATACGGTTTTTGTGTATGATCCGATGACAAATACTGAGCGGTAATCTCTATACATATTTTTTATAGGATCTTTATTCATAATGCATGCGTTTGTTTGTTTGGTATGTATATATGTACCAACAGGAACATTGAATCGAGATTCAGTTAATAGCTCGCCATTTTCAGCAACAAAATACACTTCTCCAGTTTTTCCGAGGTATTCTCGAGCCTCAATGTTTGAGTTTGTTTGAGTATTGGATATTTTTTCATTTGAAATATTGCGCAAGGAAACATCGTATTCTACATATCGCAAAGTAGTGTTGAGAAGCGCATGAGTAGTTTCCTTGTATGTTATATAAAAAAATGTATAGACGATGAACGCTCCTAAAAAAGCACACAATGCAGTTACGAGCATGATAGGGTATACAATTTGTTTGCTTGTTTTTTGCATATATCTTTCTTGTTGTATATACAATTATAGTAACATCCATTTCGTTGTTGTTTTTTATTTTTAAATAAATATGTAATACACGATGATACAAAATAAAAACATCAACAATAATTATACAGAACACACAGATGCGTACCGTTGTAGTCAGGCCGGCGAGAATCGAACTCGCGTCACACCCACCCCATGGGCGCATAATACCACTATAAGACGGCCTGTAGTGGTTATTGTACAGGTCTTTTATCTGTGATACCATATAGCAATGGGATTACTATCTAACATTAAAAATGCAGTACATGGAGCAGCGAATAGTGCCAAACAAGGTGCAACAAAAATGCTATTAAAAAAACAATTGGCATCACTCCCAGCAAATCAACAGCAGATTATTATGAAAGCAATAGAAACACATCCTGAATTTTTTGAAAAAATAACAAAAGAAATAGAAACACTTAAATCACAAGGACAGAACGAGTTTTTGGCAAGTATTACTGTAATGAAAAAATATCAAGGAGAATTACAAAAAATTCTTTCACAAGGACTCTAGTGTGTTATTATAGAATGGTATTATGATTGCAGGACTTTTCTTTTTACAGGCGATGGTAACGGGAGCTCTTGTCGGGTCTTCCACCATTGCAGTGGTTCATTATGTATACACACTCAAACACGGAATAATTAAAGATAGTGACGCATTGCCGTATATTCACCTCGTGTATCGAACAATTCGTTGGCTTCATTTTTTCTTAGGAATTATTGTAGCAGTTTCTTTTATTATTGCTATTACAGACAAAACATCTGAAATTTTTCTATACGGGCTTTTGTTGTTTATTTTAATTACACAAGTGTTTATTTCTTTTTTACTTACCAAAAAATTTATTAGACAAAAAGAAGGAGTTCCACTTATTGCAGGGAATTGGTATGCGGTGGGGGTACTCACAAGTTATATTGCAACGTATGGGGTTATCGTTCAAGTGTTTTTGCCAGTTGTGTTATATATTGGTACAGTACTGGCGATGTATGTGGTACTGTTTTTTATTCATTATCATATCATTCCATCAATGCGCCCAAATAGTAATAGCTAAATACTATGAATAAAAAAATTGTAATTGTGGTTGCTAATCCGAATACAACTTCATTTACATATGCTCTTGCAAAGGCGTATGAAACAGCCGCAATAGCAAAAGGGCACAAAGTATCATTTTTTTCAGTGTGGGACATGCAATTTAATCCAATACTTGAAAAAGGATACGAAGTAATTCAACCATTAGAGAAAGATTTACTCGCGTTTCAATCCGCAGTACGCGCAGCAGACCATGTGGTGTTTGTGTATGCAAACTGGTGGAGTACTATGCCTGCAAAATTAAAAGGATTGTTCGATAGATGCTGGCTTCCAGGGTTTGCATTTAAATTTATTGATGGCACTATGCATCCGTTGCTCAAAAATAAAACTGGACGCATTATAAACATTTGCGGGGATCAACATCCATTTCTTCTTCGCTTGCGTATAGGAGATTACACTAACGAATTGAAAAATGGTATTTTAAAAGATTGTGGAATGGGGCCTGTAAAAGTTTCATGTATTGGGCCAACAAAAAAAGCAACTGATGCACAAAAGAAAAAATGGTTTAAGGAGATTGAATTGTTAGGCACAAGAGGGGCATAATTGGTTATGAATCTTTCTATTGGTATTGTTGGTCTCCCAAATGCAGGAAAGAGTACTCTTTTTAATGCACTCACTAAAAAAAAAGTCCCTGCAGAAAATTTTCCTTTTTGTACTATTGATCCTTCCGTTGGAGTGGTAATTGTTCCGGATACTCGTCTTGAAGCATTGAGTAAACTATCACATTCAAAAAAAACAATTCCAGCAGCTGTACAGTTTGTTGATATTGCAGGGCTTGTACGCGGGGCATCAAACGGAGAAGGGTTAGGAAACGCATTTTTATCTCACATTCGAGAAGTAGATGCTATTGCACATGTAGTGCGGGCGTATCATCACAATGATATTATTCATGTGGAAGGAGCTCCATCTCCAGTGAGAGATATCGGGATTATCAATGCAGAGCTAGCTCTTGCTGATATTCAAATTGCTCAAAAAAGATTAGACAAATTGGCATCTGATGTTCGTGCAGGAAAAAAAGAAGCAATAGTAGAAAAAGACATATTAGAAAAAACAGTTACCATACTTTCCTCAGGTGATCTATTGCATGATACAGATATCTCCACCGAAGAACGCGCCTTATATAATGGATTGGGATTTTTAACACACAAACCAACTCTTCTTGTTGCGAATATCTCATCAAACACCAACAATGACTTACTCAATGAATTACGAAAATACGCTACAGAAAAAAATATACCGTGCGTTGTGGTGGATGTTGCAAATGAACAAGAATTAAGTGAAATAGAAGAACAAAAAGAAACATTACGCAAAGAACTTGGTATTGAAGGGGATGGTGTGGATACTCTTATTACAGAAGCATATCGTATATTAAAATTACAAACATATTTTACCACAGGGGAAGATGAAACGCGGGCGTGGACATATCTTGCGGGGTCAACTGCTCCACAAGCGGGGCGTGCAATTCACACTGATTTTGAGAAAAAATTTATACGAGCAGAGGTAGTCGCGTGTGCAGATTTACTTGCCTCTCATGGCTATTCGGGTGCTCGTGCACAAGGGAAAGTTCGAGTTGAAGGGAAAGAATATATTGTTACAGATGGAGATGTTATAGAGTTTCGTGTCTAACATTGAAAAAAGTTATCCACAATCTCTTTTTTAAAATATATTTTTAAAAAGAAAGTAATGCTACTGTAGAAGTATATACAAAATAAATAGTATGAATAAAATATTCACCATAGGAACCAATGTTCGCATCCACAAAGATAATGAACGAGCAATCGTTCAATATTTTGATACATTATTGGAAACATTTCTCTCTTCTGCAAAAGTAAGCTCTCTCCATGAACTTTTTGAAAAAAATTTTACCGTAGAAAATTATTCTCCTGAAGATAAAACTCTTGAATTAATTTCAGAAGATAAAGCAAAAATAACAATCCCTTCACAATGGGCCTTTAATTATAAAATAAATGGTGCTACGAGATTATCTGATGAACAATTTGATCAAGCACTTACTCGTTTAGAAAATGAGCTTGCAAAAGCTGCTATGGACTCTTCAGATGAAGATACCAATGCATCAAATCCAAGTAATGGTACTATATCAGCTTTAGAGAAAGAACTGACAAATTTAGAAAAGGAAATTGCTGATTTACAAAAACAAATAACTACTCCAAAAACTAATACTCCACAAAAAAATGACAGCACTTCCACACAAGAGGATTATTTTGCGTTAATTGAAAAACAACTTTCATCTCTTGAAAAAGACGTACAAAATCATCTCAAAGAACAAAACAGAATGACTGATACATCTACAGATGGCATGCACACAACACCTATGCCACATGTTGGGACTAAAAAAATGTCTTTTGAAGAAAGTTTAGCAAAATTAAAAGAAGAACTAGCAATATTAAATAAAAAAGAAAATTAATATATGAAGCGTGTATTATTTTTACATGCGATACCAGCGAATGCAATACAAAAAATAAAAAAACAAGGATTTAATGTTACTGTATTAAAAAAAGAAACCCTCTCTGAAAAAGAAATTGTTCTTGCTTTACAAAAATATAAACCAATGGCGATTGTTTCTTTGTTGGTAGACGAAATAAACGCATCAGTGCTTGATGTAGCAAAAAAAGTAGGAACAAAGGTATGCGCAAATTATGCAGTTGGATTTAATAATATTGATATTGCACGCGCGCGCAACAATGGTATTGTGGTAACAAATACACCCGACGTACTTACCAATACTGTGGCGGAGCATACTGTAGCCCTTATACTTGCGTGCGCAACTCGTTTGATTGAATCAGATCAATATGTAAGAAAAAATAAATTTCGCGGATGGAAACCAGAATTACTTCTTGGCCACGATTTAAAAAATAAAATAGTAGGCATTGCAGGAGCAGGACGCATCGGTGCTCGTGTTGCTGAAATATTACACAAAGGTTTTGATATGAATGTCTATTACTATGATATTACAAGAAATCATAGTTTAGAAAAAAAATGCAATGCAAAATTTATTAAAAATGTAAGAAGTCTTGCAGCACTTTCTGATATATTCTCAATACATTTGCCATTGTTGTCAACAACATTTCACTCAATCAATACTTCAATATTTAAAAAAATGAAAAAAAATGCAATTATTGTAAACGCAGCACGGGGGCCAATCATTAATGAAAAA
Organism: Alphaproteobacteria bacterium; assembly: GCA_030054135.1. Classification (GTDB taxonomy): domain Bacteria; phylum Patescibacteriota; class Minisyncoccia; order Phycocordibacterales; family JABAAK01; genus JASGCN01. The sequence goes on along the minus strand of JASGCN010000003.1, from coordinate 67,995 downwards.
AATCTTATATCTGCACTGCATAAAGGAAACATTTTTTCCGCCGGATTAGATGTATTTGAACATGAACCACATGTACCTGCTCAATTGAAAAAATCAACGAGAACAGTCCTGACACCGCATACTGCTTCAGCAAGTGTTGAAACTCGTCAGGCTATGGCTGAACTTGTTGCAGACAATGTAATAGCAGTTTGTAAAGGTAAAAAACCTATCACACCAATTTTGTAGTATATTGTGCTGTCATGGGTATGGGGGGCTATTGCTGTTATTTCATTGCTTTGTTATGATACGCTATATATGGAAGCTACTCCAACTATTACACTTAAAAAAAGAACTGTACTCGGCAAGGGGGTGCATGCTTTACGAAGTCAAGGGATAATACCAGTAGTGTGTTATGGATTAAAAAAAGAAGCACAAAATTTTCAAGTTGATTCAAGAGAACTTGCTCGCGTTATAAAAAAATCATCAGTATTGATTCAAACTGAAGGAGATATATCAAGTAAAGTGCTTATGCACGCAGTTGATTATGACCCAGTACAAGGAACAATTCGCCATGTAGATTTTCTTTTTGTAGATACGACACATGCGGTAGAACATCATGTACCGTTGATGCCAGTTGGAGAAGCCCCAGGAGTAAAACTTGGCGGTATTCTAACTATTATTCATAGTGAGATATTGATAAAGGCTCTTCCACAGCATATCCCGTCTCACATTGATGTGTCAGTTGAATCGTTAACTGAATTGAATTCACATATTCTTGCAGGAGATATTACATTACCAACTGGTGTTGAACTTGTAGAGCCAGAAAAATCAGAAGTGGTTATTTCAATTGTTCCTCATGTTGAAGAATCAATAGAAGAAACCCCTGTTGCATTCGATCCAGAAAAAATAGAATCTTCAAGTACCAAAGGTAAAAAAGAAGAACCTGTGATTGATGATGAAGCGAGTAAGTAATTTTTTCTTTATTTGTTTTTTTATTATTAGTGCATATGTAATACACATACCAGTGTACGCGTATGATTGTACAGATAATTTACCAACAGATGAATACGAATTACAACGAGCATTAGAAGCATGTCAAGATATTATTCAAAAAGAACAACAAGAACTTGAAAAACAAAAAGGATTTAGCCAAAAAACAAAAACAGAAATACAGGTCATTGCCAAAGAAGCAACGAAAGCTCAAATTGAAGTAAAAACATCTGAGTTGCAAATCAAACGATTAAATAACGAAATTGGAGAAAAAAGGGAAAGTATTGATACATTAAGAAAAAAATTAGAAACCGAGCAGAGTTTATATGCTGAACTTGTCCGTCGTATTGATGCACAAGAACGGCGGGGGATTATTCCAACACTTCTTTCTAAAAACCTACTGTCTTCATTTTTTGATAGAATTAACGACTACGAATCTATCAACTCCCAACTTGAGTCTTCAATCAAAAAAATAAATGAGATTACCCATCAATTAAATGAAAATATTATAAATCTTTCTGATAAAAGAGTTGAAGAAGAGTATGCAAAAAGACAATTAATTGTCTTTAAACAGCAAGTGGAAGAAAAGAAAAAAGAAAAAGAATCAGTATACAATTTACAAAAGGAAGTTGAAAAGAAAATCACGACAAGTATTTCTGCCAGAGCTCAAAGAATTGCTGATATTCAAAATAGGTTATTTACTTTACGAGGCGCTGGTCCTATTCAATTCAAAGATGCATTGGCATTTGCAAAAGTTGCACATGAAAAAACAGGTATCCGCCCAGCATTTTTACTCGGGCTCATTAAACATGAATCAGATTTGGGAAAAAATGTAGGAACAGGATATTGGTACAAAGATACGCATCCAACTCGCGATGCGCCAATATTTCCTTTTATTACAAAAGCACTTGGACTTGATCCTGATACAACAAAAGTTTCTGCCAACCCTGGGTTTGGATGGGGGGGAGCTATGGGGCCTGCCCAATTTATTCCATCAACGTGGGTGTGTTACGGTGGATTTATAAATACAAAAACAGGAAGATGTAATAAAATATCTAGCAATGATATACTTACCACGAAAGAAGATTTGAGCATTGGGTCAAATGGAACACAAGTGTATAGATTGCAAAAATTTTTAAATGAACATGGATTTATTATTACTCAAGAGGGTGCTCACTCTCCAGGAAATGAAACATATGAGTATACAGAACTTGTTGCTCAAGCAGTATCTCGCTTTCAAGAAAAATTTGCAAAACGTGTACTCTATCCGAGTGGGTATTCAAAAGGAACAGGAAAGGTTTCAACAGTTACCCGCAATGCAATCAATGAGTACGCATTTGCTGTTGGCCCGTGGGAGTACAGAGCATCATCCGATGTTATACGAAGATACACTGGAGGTACGGGTATTTCCAATCCATGGTCTGCACGAGACGCATTGATGGTTTCAGCGATTTATTTAGTAGAGTTGGGTGCCAATCAAGATGAATGTAAAGCGGCAAGAAGATATTACGCAGGAGGAAATTGGGGAAGTGCGGTGGCATTATCTTATTGCCGTGCGGTGCTTGCAAATGCACAATCATTTCAACGTGATCTTGACTTTATCTCACAATAAAGTGTACTGTGATACTGTATTGATTGTATGAAAAAAGAAATCCACACACCACTCAATCCAGTTATATTCAGAGATAGAACTGCGCAGGTCGATTTTTCCACATTTTCAACTTTGACAACAGATGTTACTGAAGAAATAAATGGGGTAAAGCATTATGTTATTGCTGTTGAAATTTCTTCTGCATCTCACCCGTTCTATACTAAAAAAGATCATGTTATTGACACAGCAGGAAGAGTTGATAGATTTAAAGCAAAATTGGCAAAAAGAAAAAAGACAGATTCTAGTGCACAATAAAGTATGCTACAAGAGGAAGAGCTCTCTGAGCTTAAAAAAAATCACACCACTGCATATCTTGCGGGAGAATATGAAAAATGTGCACAACGGTTGATTGAATTAAATGTAATACAAGACAAAGAGCTTGCTGAACTTGTTGAAGAAGAAAGAACACAACTCTCTGAAGAATTAACCAGACTTGAAACTCAGTTGGTTAATATTCAATCAAAAAATACAGTACAAGGGCAAGCAATACATGAGGCAATTATGGAAATTCGTGCAGGTGCTGGAGGAGATGAAGCCGCATTGTTTGGGTCTGATTTACTTCATATGTATCAAAAATATTCAGATAGTAAGGGATGGGAATGGCATATTATTTACAAAAGTGAAAATGGAATAGGTGGAATAAAAGAAGTTTCTTTAGGATTAAAAGGAAAAGGTGTTTTCGAAGGGTTGCAATTTGAAACAGGAGTGCATAGAGTGCAGCGGATCCCATCTACTGAAAAAAATGGAAGAGTGCACACCTCCACCGCTTCCGTCGCAGTGCTTCCACTTAAAGCACATTCAACAATTGTGATTCGGCCAGAAGATCTTTTAATTGAAACTGCTCGTGCGGGGGGTAAAGGAGGTCAAAATGTCAACAAAAGAGAAACAGCAGTTCGTATTGTGCATCTACCAAGTGGGTTTGAAGTAAAGTGTACTGAAGAAAGAAGTCAACAAAAAAATAAAGAACGAGCAATGCAGATATTAAGTGCAAAAATAGAAGATGATATACGAAGAAAAGAGCACAAAGAACACGCTGATATTCGTAAATTGCAAATCGGAACCGCAGATAGATCTGAAAAAATAAGGACATATAATATTCCACAAGATCGTTGCACTGATCATAGAATTAAACAGAGCTGGTATGGAATTCCTAAAATTCTTTCTGGAAATATAGCTCAAATTTGTGAAGCACTGGAGAAGGGTGAAATGGGGGATTCAGAGGAAGAATAGATTACTTGTATATAGGAGTTTCTTTTGTTATGATATATGCATGTCGACTCAAACTATGGCCATTAACAAAGAAACCCTCATGGATGTAGGTGCGCAATATGCTGTGTTAAAGAAAAATTTACACCCATCAATGAAACAATATGTGGGGGCTCATGCGACAGGTGTTATGGTCTTTGATATAGAAAAAACAATTCCAGTAATGCAAAAAACATTAAGTTATGTTGAACAATTAGGGAAACAAGGAAAAAAAATTCTTTTTATAGGAACAAAACCAGAATCGTCTTCAATTGTTGAAGAATTTTCAAAAAGTATTTATATGCCGTATGTGACAACTCGTTGGACAGGAGGACTTTTATCAAATTTTTCTAATATTAAAAAAAGAATTGATGATATGAACACTATGATTTCTGACCAGGAGAACAATGTGTGGAAAAAATACACAAAAAAAGAAATTGTTCTTTTGAATCGCGAATTACAAAATCTCAAGAAAAAATTTTGGGGAGTGAGAGATATGCAACACGTGCCAGATGTTGTTTGCATTCTCGACCCTAAAAAAGAAGCAATTGCAACTAAAGATGCATCCGATCTCAATATACCTATCATTGCGATAACAAATGCAGATATGAATATTAAATTATTTTCACATCCAATCCCAGTGAATACCACTTCAAGAACTTCTGTGACTCAAATGCTCTCATATATTGTTGATGCATATAAAAAAGGAGCAACTCACAAAGAATAATAGATTGTATGATTACCATTGATGATGTAAAAAAATTGAGAGATGAAACAAATATCTCAATTAGCAAATGTAAGGAGGCACTCGAACAAACAAATGGTGATTTTGAAAAAGCAAAAGACATTTTAAGACAAAAAGGAGCAATTGCAGCACAAAAAAAATCTGACCGAACTCTCGGGGGAGGAGTAGTGCAAAGTTACATTCACAATACATTGAAGACAGGCGCTCTTGTTGAATTATTATGTGAAACAGATTTCGTTGCTCGTAATGAAGAATTTATTACTCTGGCAAGAGATATTGCATTGCATGCAACAGCAATGCGCCCACTATATGTGCATAAAAAAGAGATTGCGGAGGATCTTATGGAGAAAATAACTCAAGAGCTTTCAGTTGACATTGATACTTCGAAACCAAAAGACATACAAGATAAAATTCTTTCTGGGAAATTAGCTGTACGACTTCGTGAAGTCGTTCTTGTTGAACAACCATTTGTAAAAGATGATTCTTTCACTATACAACAAAAAATAGAACAGGCAACCCAAAAATTTGGAGAGCGAATAGAAATTGGACGGGTAGTAGTGTTTTCAATTTAGTATGGCATATTTTTTCATTTTTTCTTTTGTGGTTCTCGCAATATATCTCGTATATGCAATTATTATTTTGTGTGAATATAAATGGAATATTCACATCGGAACAAGTGTTCGCGAACAGTTAAATACTGGTATCGAAGCACTATATACAAAATCAAAATCTTTTGTATTATTAGGAGTAAAGTATATAACCTTTAAATTAGGAGTGGCAAAAAAAGAATTAGTAACCCCAAAAGTTACTTCCACCATTCAGGTTGTGAAGAAAAAAATTATTCGTATACATACTGGTGCCTATACCAAAGAAGCAGTTTCAGAACATGCGCACACACAAAGAACATTTCTTACCTCTATAAAGAGATCTGAATAATATATTAGCGTACTTCAAAAGATGATGTTATACTAATTTTATTGCCACCTTAGCTCAGTTGGTAGAGCAGCCGTTTTGTAAACGGCAGGTCGTCGGTTCAAGCCCGACAGGTGGCTCCAAAATATTTTCTGTTATACTGTTGATATGAAATTATACGGTATCACAAAATTTCTTATTGTAGCATGCAATGATTTGAATAGTGAAGATTGGTTTTCTATTCCTCCGCAACATCTTTCAAATGAAAGTCACATTGCAATTTCTTTACAAATGGTTGCAAAAAAAAGAAGCTGTTCAATTGACTCAGCAGAGGAATATTGTATTTCTTGTATACAGAAAGAAATAAAAAATTATAATTCTACTGTTGAAATAAAACGATCTGGAATTTATCTCAATCTAGTGTTTAATGACTCTTTTTTTATTAAAGAAATTGCAGAACTTTTTAATGATATGAAGGAGAATAAACACATTGAACCAACACACAATTCTGAACTTGTTGAATACACTGGGTGCAATCCATTTAAAGAAATGCATATAGGACATTTAATGTCAAACGCTATAGGGGAGTCAACCGCCAGAATTTCTGAAATGATGGGAAACAAAGTGTATAAAGTTAATTACCAGGGAGACATTGGTATTCACGTTGCATCTGCTGTGTGGGCGCTTATGAATAAATTTAATGGAGAAAAACTTACTCCACCACTTGTGGGACTTGCGTACGCAGAAGGAGCGCGAGCATATCGAGACGATGAAACAGCAAAAAAAGAGATTGAAAATATAAACATGGCGTTGTATAAAAAAAATAATCAAATAGTTCAAGATCTATACCAAAAAGGAAGAGAAGTTTCTCTTTCAGCATTTGAAACCTTGTACAAAAAATTGGGCACTCAATTTAATCGTTATTATTTTGAAAGTGAAACGGGGTCAATAGGGCTTTCTTTGGTTGAAGATGTATTATCAAAAAACAATTCTGTATTTAAAAAAGATACCAGTGCTATCATTTCTCCCAAAGAAGAAAATGAGGTTCAAACACGTGTGTTTGTAAATAGTATGGGAATTCCTACATACGAAGCAAAAGAATTAGGGCTTGCTCAATTAAAAAATAAAGAATACACAGATATTAGTGTGAGTATTACTGTGTCTGCAAATGAAATAATAGATTATATGCGTGTAGTGTATTCCGTAATGAAACGAATTCCATCTCTCACTTCGTATGCTGAAAAGTGTCTTCACATTGCTCACGGTGTTATGAAATTACCCACTGGGAAAATGTCTTCACGCACAGGGGATGTGTTTTCAGCAGAAAAGATGATTGACATTTTCAAAGATGAAATCAATGCAAAAGCAAAAACTAATCAAAAAAATCTTTCAGAACATACATTAGAATGTATCGCAATATCAGCTATTAAATACAACATTCTTAAACACACCGTTGGAAAAGATATTATATTTGACGCGAACAAAGAAACTGACCTTGAGGGAGAAACTGGCTCATATATCCTTTACACACTTACTCGCGCTAAAAAAATTGTACACGATTCTTCATTTAAAGAAACTGATATTGATATCTACATTGGAAGTGAAAAAAGCCATGACCTTGGAAAGCACCTTTTACATTTTGGAGAATGTATCCGTTCGGCATATAAAACGCGCTCTCCTCACATTGTTGCTAAGTATACATTTGGTCTCGCAAAATATTTTAATACGTGGTATGCCTCTGAACCAATTTTGAATCAAAAAAATACTGCATCAAAGATAGTTCTTGTTGTGGCAACAATTGCAGTTCTTGAACAATGTATCTATGCGCTCGCACTCCAACCGGTGGATGAAATGTAGGGGTATACTAGTAATATGAAAATAGCCGTACTCGGAGCACAGAATACTGGGAAAAGTACTTTTATTTCAGATATCATACAAACATTCCCATTTCTTTCTACCGAAAAAGAAACATATAGAGATAAAATTAGAGAACTTGCTTTACCAATTAACAAACAAACGACAGAATCTACTCAAATAGTAATACGAGACTTACTTGTAAAGAGTACTGTTGAATTACAAGATAATACCATCATGGATAGGTGTTTAATTGATAACTATGTCTATACTGTGTGGGCACATCGTTCTGGAAACATTACTCAAACATGTGTAGAAGAAACATTTGAAATACTATCTAAGCACATTTCACTCATTGATCATTATTTTTTTATACCAAGTGCTGTTTCTTTGTATATAGAACCAAAAGAAAATAGAGACATTGACCCAGTCTATATTGATGCAGTAAATTCTATTTTTATAGAAACACTCGTCACACTTTCAGCACATAAAAAATTTTCATTAATAGTTGTTTCTGGAACACGCGCAGAACGAGTTAGAATAGCAAAAAAAGTACTTAATTAGAGCATTCTCTAGCTTGATGTGTTTGTTTAAGCTATTATTATTATATGGCAATTCCAGAAATGTTTACTCGTCCGTATAATCACCTTGAGCATGAAAAAGCTCTTGCAGAAAAATGGCACAAAGAGAACACATACACATACAATGAAGCTGAGAATACAAAAGGAATTTTTACTATGGTGCTTCCACCACCGAATGTAACTGGAATATTACACATGGGTCATGCGGTTATGCTTTCAATAGAGGACGCAATGGCGAGGTACAAACGTTTTAGAGGGTATTCGGTATTATTTATACCTGGAACAGACCATGCTGCCATCGCAACTCAGACATTGGTTGAAAAAGAAATTGCAAAAAAAGAAGGCAAAACAAGACACGATTATAGTCAAGAAGTTTTTTTTAACATGGTCGATACTTTTGCGAAAGAAAAACAAAAAACTATCATTGAACAATTGATAGCATTTGGTGCTTCTTTGGATTGGACACGCCTTGCATTTACTCTTGATGATGATAGAAACACATCTGTAAAAGAAATGTTTGTTCGAATGTATAATGATGGTTTGATTTATCGCGGTGCACGGGTCATTAACTGGGATCCAAAAGGACAAACCACTATTTCAGACGATGAAATAATTCTTGAAGAAAGAACTGGGACCTTGTATACATTTTATTACCACAAAGATATACCAATCCCTATTTCAACCACTCGTCCTGAAACAAAATTTGGGGATACCGCTATCGCAGTTAATCCAAAAGACACTCGATACACTCACTATATCGGAAAAATATTTAGTGTTACTTTTTGTGGTGTGCCAATTACACTGCAGGTGATAGCAGACAAAGAAGTAGACAAAGAATACGGCACGGGGGCATTGGGGGTAACTCCGGCGCACAGCATGACCGATTGGGAAATTAAAGAACGACATAATCTTTCTGTAAAACAAGTTGTCAACGAATACGCGAAAATGTGTAACACCAACGAATCCTTTGATGGTCTCAAAGTACTTGTTGCACGAGAAAAAGTAATCGAAGAACTTAAAAAAAATTCACTTCTTATAAAAGAAGAAGAGGTTACTCAGCAAATTCCAACAGCAGAACGAACAGGAGCAGTTATTGAACCACTTCCAAAAGAACAATGGTTTGTTGCGGTGGATAAAGAATTTAATCATTTTGGGAAAAAAACAACTCTCAAAAAACTTCTTTTAAGTGTACTACAAAAAGGAGATAATCGTATTCAGTTTATCCCAGAGTATTTTGAAAGTACATACACCCACTGGATAAATAATTTAAGAGACTGGTGTATTTCAAGACAAATTATATATGGTCACCGCATTCCTGTCTGGTACAAAGGGAATGACATATATTGTGGTGTAGACAAAAAAACAGAAACTGGCTGGGTGCAAGATACAGACACACTCGATACATGGTTCTCGTCAGGCATGTGGACATTTTCAACCCTCGGTTGGCCACACACAAAAGAAAAAATGAAAAAACACCACCCCATAGATATACTAGAAACAGGGTACGACATTCTTTTCTTCTGGGTTGCTAGAATGATTATGATGTCACTCTATGCACTCAATGAGATCCCTTTTAAAAAAATTTATCTTCATGGCATTGCAAGAGATGAGCAAGGAAGAAAAATGAGTAAATCATTAGGGAATGCAATTGACCCTCGTGTTCTTTCAGAAAAATATGGGACCGATGCAATGAGAATGGCGCTGTTAGTTGGTTCAGCTCCTGGTATAGATATAAAAATAAGAGAAGACAAAATACGAGCGTATAAACTTTTTGCAAATAAAATATGGAATGCTACTCGCTTTGTGCTTGAACTTACGGAGAACATTTCAGGAAATATCTCAGATCTCACTGAAACAGATATGGCAATATACTTAGAATGGAAAGATATTGAAAAAAGTATCATACAAGAATATGACGAATATCGTGTGCATATTGCTACAGATAAACAGTATGCTTATTTTTGGCATACCTATTGTGATGTTTTAATTGAAGATATAAAAAAAAGATATAAAATTAACAATGAACAACACATAAGTGGGAAAGTTCTTTTGCGAATGATTTTGAAAGAACAATTAGAGTTACTTACTCCAGCAATGCCGTTTATCTCTACATGTATACTTGATACCATAGGGGAATAGCTTTACAAAAAATATAAAAATAGGTATGGTACATATATGCAATTAAGCTATACAAAGGCTGTAGATAAAGTTCTTGCGCTACTCCCCGGAAATTATAAAAAAGTACTCGAAATGCGTTATGGGTTAGCTAAATATCCCTCACCGTATAAATTACAAGAAATAGGAGACAAGATGGGTATTACTCGTGAACGAGTTCGCCAAATCCAAAAAAATGCCATTGAAAAACTTTCTAAAGATAAATGTTTCAGTGGGTTGAGTTCTTCATTTCAAAAATTAGAACAAGCATTTAGCACATGCAATGGAATTGCAACACATGGACATGTGTGTAGTATCATAAAAACAAAAACAAAAAAAGATGAAAAATATATTCATTTACTACTGGACGCTGGGAAACAATTTCACGAGGTAAAAGAAAATGAAGATCATTTTAATTTTTTTACCACTCAGCATTCACACGCAAAAAATCTTTCTCAAATGATAGGGCAATTGCATACTATGATAGATGCCCAAAAAGATAAAATATTAACACAAAATGAAATGTATAAACTTATTACAGAAAATTTTAAAAAAAACAATGTGGCTGTTTCTTCAGATATAGTACTTTCACTTTCTAAAAAAATAAAAAAATCACATTTCAATGAATGGGGGCATGCCGATCACAATGAAATCACCTTAGGAAATGTGGGAGATTATATGCGTGTAATTTTACGCCACGCAAAAGCACCAATGCATTATTCTGATCTTGCAAAACAAGTTCAAAAATATTCTAATAAAAAAATAAAAATTCAAACATGTTTAAATGAATTGATTCGAAATAAAACATTTGTGCTTGTGGGGAGAGGTAAATATGCATTAAGTTCTGATGGGTACCGCCCCGGCACTACAAAAGAAATCTTAACTCTTATTCTTAAGGAGAAAGGATTGCTCACTAGAAAACAAATTATAAAAGAAATTAGCAAAGAGCGGGATTTAAAAGAAGGAACAATAAAACAAATATTAATTCGAGATAAAACTTTTCACTTCCTTAATGGAAAATACGCGTTACGAGGGTAATATATTCTATGTTATTATAGTAATATGTTTGTGTACTCTATTTTTAATGATAAAGAATTTTATAGACCATTTTGGTACTTAGGGGTAGTGTTATTATGTGTGGCAGTATTTTTATCTTTTTTTTATGTCAGCATTACTTTTTACTATACCACTGATTTTTTTCAAGCGTCACCACCTAAACTTATTACAATATTAGGAATTCGAAACGCTCTTATAGTAGGGGGTGTTATCGCTCTTTATTTTTGGTATAACCGTTATTATAAAATTTTGTCCGCTCATCACATTGCGCTAAAGGAATATCTGGACAAAAAATATGTTCTTTTAGAAATTAAAATTTCCAAGCAACATAAAAACCCATTTCGTGCGATGCAACTTTTTTTAGAAACATTTGAAAACGGAGAGAATGGTAGATTTATGCTTCCGGATATGGCTTCTTTAGAAATGGAATCAAAAGGGGGGGTCATTCGTATGTTCATACGAATAGATGAATCAGTAAAACAAAATATTCTTACATCTTTGTACGCTTATTTTCCAGATGCAACTGTCACAGAAGAGGTAAATGATTATGTGTACAGCTCTGCGTATGACAAAGAAATGTGGAGAATGTTTAGTTGTGAATACAGGACAGACAACAATGATGCCTACCCGCTGCACACATATATTGACGCAAAATTAGATAATATAAAAGATAGGAGCACTACGGATCCAGTGGCGTCATTGTTTGAATTTTTTAATTCCCTTCGAGGTGGAGAACATGCGTGGATACATTTTGTTTTTGTTAAAGAAGGTAATCCAAGATTTATTTTTCCAAAAAGTGACTCAACAAAGCTAGTTTTTGGATACGCTGTAAAAGAAAGTATGTATAAGTATAAAAAAAATATTTTTTCATCATTTGCGTGGAAAAAAGAAAAGTATAAAGATGCATTTAAACGAGCTTTAACTTCTGAAACGAAAGATGCTGAAAAAAATAAAGAAAAAGGAGGCACCGGTAAAGATATAGGACAATTTTTGGATCATCAAAAAAGATTAGAAAAACAGCCAATTTTTCATGTTGGTATTCGTTTTATGTATATGGCGCCAAAAGAGGAATTTAGAGATGTGTATGTTGGGTCATTTGCTAAAAAAAGTTTCTTTAAAGGAGTCGTCTCTCCCTTTAATTCCATTATTCCAGATGGAAGATTGCTAGAAACATATCCTTTCAACAAAGGAGACGATGCAGAGGCGATTGAAAAAGAAAAAGAAATACTCTTAAATATTGGACGAGATAGAATGTATTTTTTGTATCCATCACTTCTCCGCCATCAATCTGAAATTGCCGGATGGGTCAAAGAGCCAGTTGGTGGGTTTGAAAAATATATATACGATTTTCTTGCCAGTACAGCTATAAATTATAACAACAAACCAGAACTACCGCGAGTGATGATTCGCATGTCTTCTGAAATGTTGGCAACTTTGTTTCATTTTGCCAACGCAGTCACAACCCCAGCAAATGCGCCCAGTGTTGAAGCAAAAACAGCAGAGCCTCCACTCAATTTACCTCACTAAATTATGTTTGTTTTCTTAGGAACACATGCGTGGAAATATTATTTATGCACAGTAATGGCATTCGTGTTTTTATTGTCAGTTTTTTTCCTTCCCCCAAGGATGTATCAAACCAGACAAAATGTTTTTGTAATTTCAAACGGGGAAACCGTGCGAGCTATTTCTAACCGCCTTGCAAAAGATCGTTTTATAGAATCACCTATTCTTTTTGAAATAAGTATTAAAATATGGGGTGGAAAAGTAATGGCGGGGTCATACCATTTTCCAGAACGACAAAGTGTATTTATGATGGCCAAAGACATTGCGAGTGGAGATCGTCATGCAAAAGTATTACGCATTACTATTAAAGACGGATCAACTAATACAGAAATTGCAAAAATTGTTAAAGAAAAATATCCAAATTTCGATGCTAATGCGTTTTTAACACTTGCTAGAAAATATCAAGGGTATCTATACCCTGACACATATTTTTTTAATGAAGATGAAATGATAAAACCAGATATATTAATTTCACTTATGCGGGAAACGTTTAGTATTCGAACAAAAAATTTACTCAACAAACCGACATATTTAAATAGATATACATTAGATGAAATTGTAACCATTGCTTCAATTGTAGACAGAGAAGGAGCTTCATTTGTTGATAAAAGAAAAATAGCAGGAGTTATATACAATCGATTAAAACAAGGAATTCCTTTGCAGGTTGATGTTTGCTTTGAAGGGAAACACACGTATTCACTTTCACAAAAAGATCTTTCTAGTGATGATCCGTATAACACATATAAAAATAAAGGTCTACCTCCCGCACCATGTGGGAATCCAAATGTAGATTCAATACTAGCTTCTCTTCGCCCAATTGAAAGTGAATATGTATATTTTGTTGGAGACGGAAAACATACATATTTTAGCAAAACACTGCAAGAACATGCTATAAAGAGATCACAATATGTCGACAATCGTACTCGCAAAAACTAAAAAAGTAATTGTCGCGATGAGCGGAGGAGTGGATTCTACCGTCTCTGCGTGGCTATTATTACAAAAAGGGTATGATGTGGTCGGCTGTTTCTTTTCAGTATGGGCACCGTCATTTTTACCGTGCACAACATCAGAAGAAAGAATTGACGCAATGCGTGCGTGTGCGCAACTAGGTGTACCATTTATTGAAATAGATGCAACGGAAGCATATACGCGTATGGTTATTGATAGTTGCATTGCAATGTATCAAAAAGGAGAAACTCCCAACCCAGACATTTTGTGTAATTCAAAAATAAAATTTGGGTTTGCGTTAGAAATGCTTCTGCAAAAATTTCCTGATATGAGCCATATAGCAACAGGTCATTACGCACGAATTAGTAAAGAAGGATTTTTGCAGGAAGCGGTGGATATAAAAAAAGATCAAACTTATTTTTTATACAAAGTACCACAATCTATATTATCTAAAGTTTTGTTTCCAATTGGGGGATACAAAAAAGATATTGTCCGCTCTATTGCAAAAAAAGCCGGATTGAGCGCTGGCAGCAAAAAAGACAGCACAGGGGTTTGTTTTTTGGGTGATGTTTCTATTGAAAATTTTCTAAAACACTATATACCTTTATTAAAGGGTGAAGTGAGGCACATAGACACTAATGATGTTGTTGGAGAACATAATGGTGTACAAATATACACACTAGGGCAACGGCATGGTTTTGTTATTAATAAAAATAACGGGAAACATTGGTTTGTGTTAAAAAAAGATATAGTAACCAATACACTATGGGTGGGGGATACAATAACAAACACAAATGAAGCAACAGAAATATTTATTAAGGATATCTGCATACTCGCTCCTCATGTATTAAAAACAAACGGGGAGTATCTCGCTCGTTTTCGTCATGGAGAGGAAAAAATAAAAATTATATTTAAAGAAGATAGAATAATTACCAAAGAAAAAATTATTATTGCAGAGGGGCAATCGGTAGTGTGGTATACCAAAGATGGTACATGTGTTGGGGGAGGAGTGGTGAAAAAAAATATTCATTTTTCAAAGGGTGTATAGTATTGGTATGGATATTCCTACAGTTGTTAGGCGAGATGGGACAAAAGCAATTTTTGAACCTTCCATTTTAGAACGATCATTGATACGCGCTGGGGGGGATGTTAGTACAGCACGAATTGTAGTGAGTGAAGTATTATCACACATTAATAATGGCGAAACTACAGACCATATATACAAAAAAGCATTCAATTTGTTAGAAGAGTATGATAAACGGGTGGCGATGCGATATTCATTAAAACGAGCGCTTTTTAATATGGGCCCATCGGGGTTTCCCTTTGAAGAATATGTTGGAGAACTTTTTAGATTAAAAAACTACGAAGTAAGTGTGGGGGTTCATTTGTTGGGACACTGCGTTGCGCATGAAGTGGATGTGTTAGCAAAAAAAGAGGATGAAACAATTGCGATGGAATTAAAATTTCACAACGACATTGCAGGAAGAACTGATGTTAAAATTGCATTGTATGTAAAATCTCGTATGGATGATTTACTCACATCCCATAACGGTGTGACTCGTGGCATGTTGATTACTAATACAAAATTTACAACACAAGCTATTCAATATGCACAATGTGCAGGACTTGAAATGGTAGGGTGGGGGTACCCAGCTGAAAATAATTTGCGAACTCTCATTGAATCAGTAGGTGCTCACCCTGTGACATGTTTACCTTCTTTGAAAAAATCAGAAGCGTCAATATGTTTTAATGAGCATATAACGACCTGTAGCCAATTTATAGAAAAAGAGGATTTTTTGCGTATGCAGGGTATTAAAAATATGGATGTACTTATTTCTGAAGCCAAAACACTTTGTGCAGTATAATAATATATGGCATTTGCGAAAAAAAAAAGAATATTTCAAGAGGGAGAAGATTTTGAATTAAGTAGATCTAAAATTGAATTATTTGAACAGTGTCAAAGGTGTTTTTTTCTTGATGCCCGATTAGGAGTAAAAACTCCTTCTTCATTTCCATTTACACTTAATAACGCGGTAGATTCGTTATTGAAAAAAGAATTTGACATGTATCGTTCAGTCAAAAAAGCACACCCATTGGTTATCGCACATGGTTTGACTCTTATTCCATACCAACATAAAGATTTAGATGTATGGAGAGATCCATTTAAAGGAATTCGTTACACAGATCCTAATACTAATTTTATTGTATATGGGGGTGTAGATGATCTGTGGACAAATGGAGAATCAATTTACATTGTTGATTATAAAGCAACAAGCAAAGAGGGGGTGCCAACATTAAATGCATTGTGGCAAGATGGGTACAAACGCCAAGCAGAAATATACCAATGGCTTTTTTTAAAAAATGGGTTTTCCGTTTCTCAGACTGCATACTTTGTTTATACCAATGCTGATAAAAATCAAGAATCATTTCACGATACACTTCATTTTAATACAACAATTATTCCGTATAATGGCTCGACTGACTGGATAGACCAAACCCTTATGAAAATAAAAAAACTCCTTCTTTCTGATGAAGTTCCTCCGATAGGAATAAAAGATGACGAAGTATGGGATTATTCACTCAGAAAAAAAGTTCCTGTAAAAAAACAGTGTGAACTATGCACATATAGAGAATCTTCTGGAAAAGCATTTAAAGATTTTCTTTCAAAAAAATAATTTTTGTAGCAAAGAAATGAGTTTATGTATATAATTCTAGTATGACGATAGACACCATTCGCTCTGCTTTTTTTGATGTGATGAAAAAAAATGGACACCACATCGTTCCTTCTTCATCTCTTGTCCCACTTAACGATCCAACAACTCTTTTTACAGGAAGTGGTATGCAATCAATGATTCCGTATTTATTGGGAGAAAAACACCCGTTAGGCAAAAGAATTGCAAATTCACAAAAATCATTTCGTTCGCAGGACATCGAAGAAGTTGGGGACAATCGGCACACTACTTTTTTTGAAATGTTGGGAAATTGGTCATTGGGAGATTATTTTAAAGAAGAACAAATTGATCACGTGTGGGATTTTTTAATAAATAAAATAAAGTTAGATCCTACACGAATATATGTGAGCTGCTACAGTGGAAACACTAATTTTAATATACCAACTGACACTGTATCTGAAAAACGTTGGTGTGATTTGTTTTCAAAAGTAAAATTACAAGCGTTGTCTTCAAAAAATCCAGAACAAGATGGAATGAAAGAAGGGGTTAAGATTTTTTTTTATGAGGATAAGAAAAATTGGTGGAGTAGATCAGGGGAACCCGCACACATGCCAGTAGGAGAGCCAGGTGGAGCGGATACTGAAATGTTTTATGATTTTGATCCAGTAAATGCACACCAAGTACACGAACGCTCTGATTTTAAAAATCAAAAATGTCATCCGAATTGCGACTGCGGAAGATTTTTGGAAATTGGAAATAGTGTATTTATGGAGTATGTAAAAACAAATGACGGTATTGCCGCATTACCTCAACGCAATGTTGATTTTGGAGGTGGGTTGGAACGATTGGTTTGTGCTGTAGAGAATACAGCTGACATATTTTCTACTTCTACTTTTGCAGAAGCAAAAAAAATAATTCTTGAAAATGTCCCCTCACACATTACCTATAAAACCCATACTACATACATGCGAATCATTCTTGATCATGTCAGGGCAGCTGTCTTTCTTATTGGGGATGGTGTATTACCTGGAAAAAGCGCTCAGCAATATTTTGTTCGACGATTACTAAGAAGAAGTATGGTAGCAGCAAACGCAATGCAGACTGAAGGTGAATGTTTGGTAAAAATTGCAGATATTTTTATACAGCAATATGCTGATTCGTACGACACACTAAAAAAACAAAAAGAACATATAGTACGCGTCATTGCCGATGAAGAAAAAAATTTTACACGAACTCTTTCTGAAGGGTTAAAAAAATATAAACAATATCAAGTGGGAGGTATGACCAATGAAAATGCTTTTGACTTATATCAAACATATGGGTTTCCGTTAGAAGTTATTTTTGAACTTGCTGAACTAGACGGAGTTGCGCTCGATAAAAAAATAATTTTAAATATGAAAGAACAACACAGTCTTTCTTCCCGAACTGCTTCACAAGGAATGTTTAAGGGGGGTCTCGCAGACACTAGCGCTGAAACAACTGCACTTCACACGGTAACACATTTACTTCTCGCTGGCCTCCGTTCTGAAGTAAGTGAAGAGATTCACCAAGCTGGCTGCAACATCACTCATGAGCGTATTCGTTTCGACTTTACCTTTAAAGAAAAACTTACAGATGAACAAGTGCGCGCAGTTGAGAATTATGTAAACAATGCTTTGCAAAAAGGATTTCAAACTCATATCCTTACCATGAGTAAACAAAAAGCATTAGATCTTTCTGTCGAAGGAAGTTTTTGGGAAAAATATCCTGACGAGGTTACTGTGTATGAATTGGTTGGCAATGACGGTACAGTATATTCAAGAGAATTATGTGGTGGGCCACATATTAACAATTGCAATGAAGTTAAAACTAAGAATGGGGCAATACCAACATTTGTTATTACCAAACAAGAAGCATCTTCACAAGGAATACGCAGGGTAAAGGCGGTTTTACAATAATACAAAAAATAAAACTGTCAACGCTTTATTTATCTTTATAGTGTGTTATTATGTAGATATGCAAGAAGAAGACAAACAAATACAACGAATAGAGAGATCAAGTCTTCGTGGTATGCGTCCAGTAACCCCCCAACCAATGCGAGCTCAAAAACTGAATATGCAAAATGAATATGAAGAGGGAGGTGATACTTTTTCTGCGATGCAGAATGAAAGAATGATGTCTCGTGATTCCATGTCTATCAAAAGTGGTTTTTCTTTTAAAAAATATATATTTTTTGCACTTATAATCATTCTTATTGTTGTTGTATTACTCTCAACCACATTTTCTAAAGCAACAGTTGAATTAGAACTTAGAACTTCAGAACTTTCAAATATCAGTAAAACATTTTCAGCAACAAGAGAGCCAGACAAAACTGGAGACCTTTCTTTTCGCATAACTGGCCCATTTGAAGAAACAAAAGAAACAGTTATAGAAGCAACACATGAGGAACCAACTATTTCAAAATCAACAGGAATTTTTACTGTATATAATGCAAATCCTAAAAAACAAAAAGTTGATCTCGTTGCAAGAACAAGATTTAAATCTTCTGATGGTCGTTTATATCGAGCAACAAAAGCTTTTAGCATACCTGCTGCCACTGGTACCGGACAATTAACACCAGGGGCAAAAGATATTGAAGTAGTTGCTGATGAACCTGGACAAAATTTTAATACAACAACCACAGGGGATAAGTACACACTTCCAGGACTCGCTGGTTCAGAACAAGCTGAATATGTATATGGAATTTCAAAAACTCCACTGACTGGTGGTTTTGTTGGTAAAAAATATATTGTGACAAAAGCGCAAGACAGTGAAGCAAGAAAATCTCTTCGCGAAGAAATCAAAATTGCCTTACAAGATAAAATTGTTAAAAATTCTTTAAATTCACAACAAAATGATCGCATGAGTGTTGACAATGGGGGAGCTATCACTTTTGTTTCCCTCCCTGATGAGCAAGGAGAAAGAAAAATAAATATAAAAGAAAAGGGAACTATACGAGGGATCAGTTTTTCAATCGCGGATGTGGCTTCGGCGCTTAGTGAAGAATATGTTACTGGATCTGATGTACAAGCACGATCATTCTTGAATCAAAAACTAAGTATTGTTGCAAAACCTGGTCAAGACATTGAAACTGCGGAAAAACTCTCTATTGGGGTTTCTGGGTCGGCCACATTACTTTGGAGCGTTGATACATTGTTATTTGTAAGTGATATTTCTGGTAAAAATAGAGAAGAAATTGAAAAATTAGTGAAAGAACGCCATACACAAGTTGTTTCAGTTAAAAAAATCTCAATTTTCCCACCTTGGCTTTCTTCAGTACCAAGTTCTAGATCAAAGATAAAAATCGTTATAAGCAACACGAATAATATTGAAACAACAAAGAACGAAAAAGTTGAAGAAAAAAAATAAGGTCTTTAATGATATGGGGCTTGCGTAGAGGTATAATTTTTGATATGGTAGGTGATATGCGGGCAGCGTTCCATCTGTCTCTTGTTGTCGCATGGTATACAGATTTACTATGCAAAAAAACAAATCTCCTTCCATAAAAAATCAAAAAATATTTGGGCATATTAACCCTGATGCAATTTCTAAATTTGACATTGCTGTAGATATACAAAAAAAATCGTACGCGTTGTTTTTGGATACATATGTGGGAGAACTTTTTAAAGAATTTTTTCCAATTAAAGATACTAATGATAGATTTAGCATTGAATATATTTCACATACTATTGAAGAGCCTCGTGTAAGCCCAGATGTAGCACGCCACAAGGGAATTGATTATACTCGTTTACTTAAAACACAACTTCGTTTGGTAAATAATATATTAGGGACAAAACAAAGTGAAGAAATTATTTTTGCTGAGCTCCCTGCAATTACCGATCAATCTACTTTTATTATTAATGGGGTTGAAAAAGTTGTTGTTGCTCAATTGGTAAAAGCAACAGGTATTCGTTTTGTGCAAGATCAAAAAACAAAAGGCCCAATCAATTTTGGATTTGAAATAAGAACTGTAAAAGGAAGAGGAACATGGGTTAATTCTGAAGGCGATGCACAGGGGAGAATATTTATTCGTTTCAATCAAGGTGCAAAAAAAATTCCGATTACTTCTTTATTGAGAGGATTGGGAAAATATTCAAAAGAACAAGTTCTCGCGTTGTTTGATCACGATAAAGATGCACTTCTGTACATTCAAAAAACATTGGCGGCGGATCCTTCGGACACATTAGAAGAAGTGTTTGTTTCTTTATACAAAACACTTCGATCGGGGGAGTCAATTTTACCACAACGAGCAAAAGAATTTATTGAAGCAAAGTTTTCTCCTTCATATTATGATATTTCTGAAGTAGGAAGAATTAATTTTAATAAAAGAATTGGTATCACAGACAAAAAAAGAACAGAAAGACACCTAACCCCAGATGATCTTGTTTTAATTATTAAAGAGATAGTTAGACTTTCAAAAACACCAAATGCAGAGCCAGATAATACAGATTCACTTGCATTAAAAAGGGTGCGCACTGTCGGAGAGCTATTCCATGAGCATATACGTATTGGATTTTTACGCATGAGAAAAACAACTCAAGATAGAATGATTACTGTGGATCCAATGCTACTAAAGGCGCCCACGTCAGTAATAAATCTTAGAATTTTAAAAACTACAATACAAAGTTTCTTTAATACCAACCAATTGGTACAACAACTTCGTCAACAAAACATATTAGATGAAATAGAGCACCATAGAACTGTGACCACTCTTGGTGTAGGAGGAGTTATGAGAGACCACGCAAGCTCTGAAGTTAGAGATTTGCATTACACTCATTATGGAAAAATATGTCCACTTAATACCCCAGAAGGAGCGAGCACTGGATTAGTAGTGCACTTTGCTCTTACCGCAAGACTTAATCAGTATGGAATTATAGAAGCACCATATAAAAAGGTTTTGGACGGGAAAATAACAAACTCAATTGAATATCTGACTGCCGATCAAGAAGAAGAGTGTTATATCGCTCCCGCAACTGCGGAAATAAACAGCGATGGAACATTTATAGAAAAAAGAGTTTTTGCACGAAAGGGGCCTGACTACGAAAGAGTTTCAGCTCAAAAAATAGATTACGTTGATGTGTCAGCTTCACAACTTTTTTCAATAGCGACTTCTCTTATTCCTTTTTCTTCACATAATGTTCCCGTTCGAGTACAATATGGTACAAACATGCAAAGACAGGCTACCACATGTTTAGTCACTGAACCACCACTTGTGGCGACTGGATTTGAAGGATTGGCAGGAAATATTTCTAAAAGATTATTATATGCTGAGGAAGAGGGAATAGTTGAATATGTGGATGCAAAAAAAATAAAAATAAAAGGCAAAGAAACAAAAGAATATACGTTAAATGTTTTTTCTACTAACAACAGTTCAACATTTTCTCTACATCAAAGACCTGTAGTTTCTATTGGAGACAAGGTTCAAAAAGGAACACTACTCGCTGACATTGCATCTACTGTAGACGGACAATTATCTCTTGGAAATAATATTCGTGTTGGGTTTATGTCATTTAAAGGATACAATTTTGAAGACTCAATTCTTATATCGCAAAAACTTATTGATCAAGACATATTCACCTCACTAGAAGTGACAGAAGAAATATGTGATGTACGAGATACTAAACTCGGGCCAGAAATGATTACTTCAGACATCCCAAATGTAAGTGAGTACAGATTAAGAAACTTGGATTCAGAAGGAATCGTGCTTCTCGGTTCGCAGGTTCACGCGGGGGATGTACTTTGTGGAAAAATATCTCCAAGAGGAGAAACAATTTTAACTCCTGAAGAAAGGTTGTTACAGTCTATTTTTGGAGAAAAAGCAAAAGATGTTAAGGATTCTTCACTCACATTGCCAGCGGGAAGACGTGGTCGTGTTATGTCTGTTGAAGTACGAACTAGAGAAGATGGATACGTACTAGACACTGGAGTAATTAAACAAGTAAGAATTCTTATAGCAGAGATTCGTCATATCCAAACAGGGGATAAACTTGCCAATAGGTATGGAAATAAAGGAATTGTGTCAAAAATTCTTCCAGCTGAAGATATGCCACACACTGCAGATGGAGTTCCACTTGATATGGTGCTCTCACCTCTTTCTGTTGCAGGTCGTCTTAACTTGGGACAAATTTTTGAATTACATTTAGGTCTTGCTGCGCATACATTAGGATACCAAGCGGTAGTGCCACCTTTTTCAAATCTTGACACAAAAGATATTGCTCAAGAACTAAAAAAAGCTGGTTTTTCAGAAACAGGATGTGTAGATATTTATGATGGACAAACAGGAGAAAAGTATGATCGTCCTATCGCCATGGGGTACATGTATATTATGAAACTGCATCACATGGTTGAAGATAAATTCCAAGCACGTTCAACTGGGCCTTACTCTCTTGTTTCTCAACAGCCATTAGGAGGCCGTTCAAGACGAGGAGGGCAACGTATGGGAGAAATGGAAGTATGGGCTTTGTTGGGACATGGAGCAGCATATACTCTTCGAGAAATGCTCACGTACAAATCAGATGATGTATTAGGTAGATCAAAAGCATACAGTGCTATTATAAAAAAAATGCCAATTACCCAAGTGCACACACCAGCCGCCTTTAATGTTTTACTATATTATTTACGAGGGTTGGGGCTTAATGTTGGGTTGATAGAAAATAGAGAACAAATATTTGAAACAAAAAAAATATGAAGCAAAATATAAAAACAAATAGCAGTTTTGATTCAATTTCAATTCACCTTGCTACTCCGAGTGATATATTGTCATGGTCTCATGGTGAAATACAAAAAGCCGAAACAATTAACTATCGCACACAACGATCAGAGGTTGGAGGGTTGTTCTGTGAACGAATTTTTGGACCAGAAGTTGATTTCTCTTGTAGTTGTGGAAAGTATAAAGGATCTCAATATCATGGTATTATTTGTGATAAATGTGGAGTTGAAATAACAAAATCTTCTGTTCGTAGAGAACGAATGGGGCACATCGTACTGGCTTCTCCAATTTGTCATATTTGGTTTTTAAGAAAATCTCCTTCACGATTGTCACAATTCTTAGGGAAAACTGCGACTGAATTGCAAAAAGTTATTTACTATTCGGCGTATATTATTACTTCAATTGATGAACAGAGAATCCAAAAATACAAACAAGAGTTGAAAAAATCTCTCGAACAGGGGCTCGCAACTGTACAAAATACTGAATCAAAAAAGAAAATTGAAACACTATATCAAGATCGTATTAATGAACTCGATAGCATTGTGTTGGACAATATCATTGATGAAACAACATATTACATTATCAGTAAAAAATATGCGGATGCTTTTGAAGCAGAAAAAGGAGCAGAAGCTATTTACAATATTTTAAAAAAAGTTGATCTCAAAAAGAAAGAAGAAGAAATTCGAAAAAAATTATTGAAGGCAAATAAAACTAATAATGAAAAATTGCGCAAACAATTAAACTTGGTAAAAAGTTTTATCGAATCAAAATCAAGACCAGAGCACATGTTCCTTACTCACTTGCCTGTGATACCAGTGGGGGTGCGTCCTTTGGTGCCATTAGATGGAGGAAGATATGCATCTTCAGATTTAAATGATTTGTATCGCATGATTATCATTAGAAATAATCGATTGAAAAACTTTATAGAGAATAAGGCTCCAAAAATTTTTATTGATACACAAAAAAGATTACTGCAAGAAGCTGTAGATGCGCTTTTTGACAGCTCTATTGAATATAACAGTACCAATACTTCAAGTAAGAGCCAGAACAGAAAACTAAAATCTCTTGCTGATTCATTGATAGGTAAAAAAGGTTTCTTCAGACAAAATCTTCTTGGAAAAAGAGTAGATTATTCTGCTCGGTCTGTAATTGTTGTTGGCCCTCATCTTATGTATGATGAATGTGGGTTGCCAAAAGATATCGCACTTGAGCTTTTCAGACCATTTTTGATAGCGGATATTATAGAATCTGGGCTTGCACATAATATACGTTCAGCTTCAAGAATTATTGATGATCGGTATCCTGTGGTGTATGATATTTTGGATAGAATTGTTAAAGATAAATACGTGTTACTTAATAGACAGCCCACCTTACACAGACAAGGAATACAAGCATTCCGTCCTGTGTTGATCGAAGGAAAGGCAATTGAATTGCATCCTTTAGTGTGTGAAGCATACAATGCCGACTTTGATGGAGACCAAATGGCAGTGCACTTACCACTTTCTGACGAAGCTCAAACTGAAGCAAGATTATATTTGGTTTCTACAAAAAACTTGGTAAATGCAGGATCTGGAAAAATGAACATGGGGCCAGCAAAAATGGATATCGTTCTTGGGTGTTATTATGCAACCATTGATTTTAATAATGCTATTAATCCAAAAGCAATTCAATCAAAAACAATTGTTGGTTATTACTCATCAATGCGAGAAGCAATACGCGCATACGGGGATAAGGTGATCTCGCTACACAGTCCTATCGCAATTCTAGTAGATGCAAAAGAGAAAAGGTTTGTTGGAATTACCACACCATATTTTGTTACATCTGTTGGGCGAATACTTTTCAATCAAACTCTACCAGATGATTTTCTGTTTGTTAACGAAACTCTTACAAAATCTCAACTTACCGATTTGAGTACAAAAATTTTGGATACGTACGGCATGGAAAATTCAGTGAAATATTTTGATGCAATGAAATCTTTTGGATTTAATATGGCGACTATAAGTGCGACAACATTTAGTATTTTTGAACTAAAAGAACCTGCAGATAAAAAAATTGAAATTCAACAAGCAACTCAAACTGCAGAAGTAATTTACGATGAGTATGAACAGGGATATATTTCAGAGGATGAGCGAACTCGTAAAGTGCTTGATACATGGAAAAAAGCAAAAGAAAATTTAGTTAAAAAAATTCAAGAAACAATGGATTTACATTCAAGTGTGTCATTGTTGATTACTTCAGGAGCGAGAGGCGATATGGGAGGATATGCAAAAATGACTGGAATGTATGGAGCAGTAAATACAAATAACAGCGCAAATGAATATCCAATAGCCGCTTCTTTCCTTAAGGGGCTTACTCCACTTGAGTATTTCCTTATTTCATATGAAAACAGAAAGGGAGGGGTGGGAACTGCTATTAAAACTGCGAATGCAGGATACCTCACGAGAAGACTTTTTGATGTTGCTCAAGAAATTAATGTTGTTGAAGAAGATTGTGGAACTACAAGAGGATTTGTATTGTATAGAAAAACACTCAGCGGTGTGGGGGCTGCTTTTTCGAAAAGAATCTATGGTAGATTTACTGCAGAAGATGTAGAAGGTAAAAATGGTGTTATTCTTAAAAAGAACACTTTAATTACAAAAGAATTTGCAGAACTTATAGAAAAAAATGAATCTGTTGATTCTGTGCGAGTACGCTCTCCAATTACCTGTAGAAATGCGCATGGTGTTTGTATAAAATGTTACGGGGTTGATAGTTCAACTGGCGAACTTATCGGGCTCGGAGAGCCTGTGGGTACTATAGCTGCTCAAGCAATCGGTGAACCAGGTACACAGCTTACGGTTTCCAGTGTAAAGGGAACTACAAAAACAAGTGGTACTATTTCACAAGATATTAATGCTGGTGGGCTTCCACGCCTTGAGGAATTACTAGAAGCTCGCACACCAAAAAATCAAACTGTCATTGCTCGATGTGATGGAATAATTAAAAAAATTGAAACACTGTCTAATGGTTTTGCAAAATTAGAAATCACTCCAACAGAAGGAAAGCCAACTAAAGATATGTGTGAATATGAAATTCATAAAAATAGATACATTCTTGTGAAAGAAGGACAAGAAGTTCAAAAGGGGATGGCTCTCACTGATGGATCATTTGAATTAAATGAATATAGCAAATATGTGAAAAAAGAAGTGGTGCAAGAATATATATTTGCTGAATCAAGAAAGGTATACGAAATACAAGGTCAAGAAATTTTACCAGTTCACTTTGAAATAATGATACGCCAAATGTTTAGTAGATATGTGATAAAAGATATTGGAGATAGTACATTCTTAGAGGGGGATGTTTTAGATTTACGCACGCTTACTCATATTAATGAAGAATTAGAAAAGAAAAATAAAAAAATAATCCAAGCTGAATCTATCGTTACAGGTATCATCAATGTCTCTACTAATAGATCTAACTTTCTTGTTGCTGCATCTTTCCAAACAACAGTTAATGTATTAATTAGAACTTCACTTGAAGGACGGGTGAGTGTATTGGATGGCGTAAAAGAAAATGTTATTATTGGGAGACTACCTCCTGTGGGAAGTGGTTTTGTTGGAAGTAAAAAATATGACACAATACAAAAAGTAATAGAATTAAACAAAGAAAGAATATTTTTAGAAGGCAAAAAAAAGGAAATTGAACAGTAGTGTGTTATGCTACCAGTATGATGGAAAAAATATCTGTAGTTTCACAAATTAAGGAACGAGCAGATATTGTGGAGATTATTTCTCAATATACTTCTCTTATACGAGCTGGTAAACATTATAAGGGGAAATCTCCGTTTACCAATGAAAAAACAGCATCTTTTTTTGTTGACCCAGTGAAACAAGTGTATTATTGTTTTTCTTCTCAAAACGGTGGAGATGTTTTTAGATTTTTACAAACAATAGAGGGAATCACATTCCGAGATGCTCTTGTTAAGTTAGCGGATAAATATGGCATTGCAATTACCGAACCAACTGAAAAAGATAAATTGTATAACCAAAAAAAGTTGGAGCACATTAAGATCCTTACTGATTGTGCGCAGGCGTATCACAAGTTTTTAGATCCAGAAATACTCGAATATCTTTCTAGACGTGGTCTTAAAAAAGAAATCATAGATAATTTTTGTATAGGGTATGCGCCCAATACGAAAGAATTTTTAGAACAAAAAGTTACAAAAAATAAAAAAATATTAATAGAAACAGGAATGCTT
Source organism: Alphaproteobacteria bacterium (assembly GCA_030054135.1). Taxonomy (GTDB): domain Bacteria; phylum Patescibacteriota; class Minisyncoccia; order Phycocordibacterales; family JABAAK01; genus JASGCN01. The sequence continues at coordinate 40,681 of JASGCN010000003.1, read as the reverse complement.
GTAATGCGGGATGATACTATGGGTATGTATTCACGGTTTAGGGATAGGGTTATGTTTCCCTTTATACAAGTAGACGGTTCAATTGTTGGGTTTACTGGAAGAGCAATTCGAGCGGGACAAGAGCCAAAATATCTTAATTCTCCAGAAACAATGCTTTTTAAAAAATCAAATTTATTATACGGCATTCATCTCGCCCAACAGGCAATTCGAAAAAGTGATTATGTTATTCTTATGGAAGGGCAGTTTGATGTTCTTATGGCACACCAAAGTGGATATGCAATGACAGTGTGTACTTCAGGAACGGCACTTACAAAAGAACACATCAAAGAATTAAAAAAAATGACAAACAGAATCGTTTTTTGTTTTGATGGTGACAATGCTGGATTACGCGCAGTGGTGAGAGGAATTTCAATTGCACTGGAAGAGCAATGCACAATAAAAATTATTACTCTCCCGGAGGGAAAAGACCCAGCGGATATTCTTTTGGCCGATGAAAATATTTTTTCCAATGCATTAAAAGAAAAAAAAGAAATTGTCGATTGGTTTGGCTCTGTATTTCTTTCAAAGTTAAAAACAAAAAATGAACAAATGAATGTTGTCCAAAAAGTTTTTTTTCCAATATGCACATCTGTTAAGGATCCTCTCACGAGAGCTGGATATTTAAGTGATATGGCAAAATTTTTAGAAATACCAGTGAAGGACATACAAGAATCATTTAATATACATTTCAAAAATTTTTCCACAATGCCAACCATCGCGAGTAATATAGCAACATACACTCCTCCTATGAAAGAAAAATATGCTCAAGCATTGAGTGACATGCTCTTGTATATTGAGGATACAGTTCCGGAAGATTTACAAAAACACCTTCTCTCAGTACAAAAAATTATCACACTTCCTATGGCGACGGAATCTGCGAGTTTGCGATACTCAACTGAAGAGGGGGACCCACATAAAGATTTTAGATATATTTTATTGCAGTTAGCAATTATGTTATATAGAGAACAATTGCAAATACTCTTAAACACTACTTCTGAGGCCACTTTGCATTCTGAAGAGGTAAAGAAAGAGTATACAGTGATAAAAGAGCTTTTAACACATGCTCAAAATAAACTACGTTTATTGCCTTAAAAAAAATAATTTGGCATACTAAGAAGATATGCTTTCTTCCAAAAGAAAAAAGCTAAACCTTGACAAGTGGGGATCATTATTCACGCCAAAAAAACAAAAAAAAATTCCACATAAGAAAAAAAAAGAAACAGTAAAAAAAAGTAGTGCTAAAATACTCGCTCTTCAAAAAAAAGAGGAAGAAAGAAGCACCATTTTTCAAAAATTTCCCAAACAGCTTTTGAAAACAGTTGAACGTTTATTGGTATTGGGCAAAGAAAAAAAGTATTTGTCTGAAAAAGAAATTTCTGCGTTCATTCCTGCGGAGTATGAAAAATATAATAAACTTATTGTTCGTGTGTTAAAACTTGATGGAGTGGATATTCTTAATCTCGACAATGTATTTGAACATATCAATGTCCCTAAAGAACACGCAACACGAGAATCTAGTGGAAATGATTACGATTCAGTACAAATGTATTTACGAGACATAGGAAAATACAAACTATTGAACTCAAAAGAGGAAAAAGAGCTTGGAGAAAAAATAAGTATATATAACAAAGTGCTTCAAAATAAAATATCTATAAAAAACTCTGTTAAAAAGAAAAAAATTATTACAGAAGGATTGCTCGCACGAGATGAATTAGCAACTGCAAACTTGCGATTAGTGGTTTCGATTGCAAAAAATTATTCTTCACGAAGTAGAGATCTCGGTCTTCTTGATTTGGTTCAAGAGGGAACAAATGGGCTGTATAAAGCAGTGGACGGGTTTGAACATAATCGTGGATTTAAATTTTCAACATATGCAACGTGGTGGATAAAACAGGCAATCACACGTGCATTGGCAGATAAATCTCGTACTATTCGTATCCCAGTGCATATGTCTGAAACAATCGCTCGCTTTGAAAAAATATCTGTACAACTAGAACAAGATCTTAGTCGAAAGCCAACTCTTGGTGAAATAGCTGACGAAATGGGAGTAGATATGCAAAAAATACACACTATTCAAAGAGTGAGACAAGAAGTAGTGCAATTAGAAAAAAAGATTTCTCCTCGATCTAACGATCAAGATGAAAGCTTGTTGCAAGATATCATTGAAGACAATTCTCAAGAATCTCCAGATGAAGAAGCTGGGAGCGTTCTTTTGTCAGAAAAAATTAAATTTGTTATGGATGTTTTAAATGCAAAAGAAAGACAAATTATTGAATTACGACATGGTATGGGGCCAGATAAGATACAATACACACTCGAACAAATAGGAGCGAAACTTGGGGTAACAAGAGAACGAGTTCGTCAAATAGAGTCAAAAGCATTGGAAAAATTAAGAACTCATGAATCAGTAGAGACGCTGCGCTCTACAGCAGATTGACGAAAAAATAACCACAAGGTATATTGTATTATGCTAATGATAAGATTACAGCGTTTTGGAAAAAACAATAGATCAATGTTTCGTGTTGTTTTAGTGCTCAAAACTCGAAGTACTGTCACTGGAAAAGTAATAGAAAATCTTGGGTCTATAGATCCTATCAAACATACTTTTTCTATTAATAAAGAATCTATACTAAAACGTATTGATGAAGGAGCGCAATTGAGCGATAGAATACACAATATGCTTGTTCAAGAAAAAATAATACAAGCAAAAAAAATAAATGTGTTGCCAAAAAAAACTATCCCAAAAAAAGAAGTTCCGGAATCAGCAACCACCAATTCCACTGAAACAACCATCACTCAAGACACAATCCAAAAAACAACAGCGACCACAGAAGAAACTGTACCGACGGTTTAGGCTATATGTTGAAAGACTCTGAAGTAGAAAAAACACTTCTCACCTATGTAAAAAATATTTGTACAGGGATCATTCCTGAAGACTCTTTTAAAGTTGAAATAACTGAAGTTGATGGCAATTTACAAACTATTATTTTTGTTAAAGAAGAATTTGTTGGTCGCATATTAGGGGCAAAGGGTAGAACGGTGCAAGCATTGCGGACATGTCTCCATGCGTACGCTGGGGCACAAGGATTGAGAGTTAATTTGTCAGTAGAAGTTTCACCGTAGCCAGCATTTTGTTTTTATTGTACACTAGAGATATAGATGTATGGCGTATTCATTCAAATCATTTCAAGAATCTTTAAAAAAAAATAAGGAGCATTATAGCGGTGTGCTTCAAAAACTTAATACAGGAAGAGTGACTCCTGCGTTACTAGATACTGTTTTTGTTTCAAGTTATGGAAGTATAATGCCAGTTTCTCAGGTGGCGACCATCAATTCAGAAGGGCCAATGACATTGGTTATTTCCCCGTGGGATCATACTCTTTTGCGAGACATTGAACAATCCGTGAAAGAGTCTGAATTTGGATTTTCTGTTTCAGTGAGTGGGTCAATAATTCGCTGTACTGCACCAATGCTTACTTCAGAGAGAAAAGAAGAAATTAAAAAAATCGTTCATCAAAAACATGAAGATGCTCGTATTTCTGTTCGTCAGTTGCGTGAAAAAACTTTACAAGAAATAAAAAAAATGAAAGTAGATGGTGTTTTGTCTGAAGATACAGAACGATCTTTAATTAAAGACATGCAAACATATGTAGATGCCGCAAATGATGATTTGGCTAAAATTACAAAAGAAAAAAATGAATCAATTACTATTGTATGAAAAAGACAATTCCTCAAGAAAAAATAGATTTTTTGGAAGACTCAATTCAAAATTTTTTTGTAAATGAATCAACACCATTGACAGATACTTCTTTCCCACATAACTCTAATACACATTCATATCAAAAAGAACAAATGCACTCAAAAAAAACGTGGCTCGAAACTTTTATTGCAAGATTTAGCAATACTATTGCAATTGATTTTGGGTCAACAAAAACATTAGCCTTTCTTAATGGAAGTGAATGTATTATGAAAGAAACAAGTACAGCAACAATCAATAACGATACCAAGCAAATAATTTCAATTGGGAATGAGTCAAAACGAATGACAGGGAGAACTCCTTTGAATCTTTCTGTGATTGAGCCAATTAAAAGAGGGGTACTTGCAGATTTCTCCATTGCAGAACAAATGCTCGCTCATATCCTTCGGCAAGCAAATATTTTATCTCCAAAGTATATTGGGCCATTTGTCATCGCTTCTGTGCCTCCAGCAATACGATCTATAGAATTACAAGCATATCACGATGCTCTTATAAGCGCGGGAGCAAGAAATATAGCATGTGTGCATAGCGGTATAGCAGCTCTTATAGGGCTTGGTGTAGACATTTGGGCGCCTCATTCGTACTGTGTTATTGATATTGGTGGGGGGATAACGTCTTCAGTTATAACCTCAGGAGGAGAAATACTACAACAAATTTCAATTCCAAAAGCAGGAAATGATTTTAATGTGTTATTGCAAAAATCACTTCGTGATAAATACGCGATTTTGATAGGATCTCGTACAGTTGAAGATTTAAAAATTGCCGTTATGCAAGAGCACTCCCAAACAAAGCGGTTTATTGTTAGAGGGAAAAGTACTGAAACCGGTCTTCCATTAGAAATAGATATGCGCGCTCATGAAGTACAAAAATTATTATATCCACTGGTTAAAGAAATTGTTCGAGACATCGCACAATTTATAAATACTGCTCCTGCTGAAGTTCAAGCGGATATTCAAGAACAAGCAGTTTTTTTGATAGGTGGAGGGTCTCATGTAGCCGGTATAAAAAAATTACTCGAATTAACACTGCACACGGAAATCGTTACTGTTGATCACCCATCAACAATAGTCGCACAAGGGTTAACACGAATACTCCAAGATCCTGAACGTTACAAGGAGTATGTGTCGGCGCCTAGCACTATTTCTTAATAGTATATGAAAATTTTATCAACACGAGTGTTTATTTTTGTTATTTTAATTGTGGCTAGTATTTTTTTATTTTTTATACCAAAAGTATGGTTTTGGCCAGCATTAAAATTTTTTGAAGAAGTAAAAAATTTCGATGGAGAACCAACAAAAATTGAAACAATATCTGGGGAGTATTTTTTGTTGCGTGTATTGCTCCGTCCGCCACAAATAAAAGATGATAGTGTTATTGTCTATAGTGATATCGCACATGCATTGTATTCAAAAAAACCTGTGCTAAGTAATCGAGGGCGTTTGATTGGATTTATAAGTTATGTTGAAGGCACTAATAAAGCATTGGTCTCTCTTCTTTCATCTGAAAGAACATCATTTTACGTTGGGGTTAGAGAAAAAAGTTTTATTGGAATACCAAAGGGCGGGGGTATTGTGTATGTAATTGTTCCTCGAGCAATTTCTTTTGAAAGAGGTGACCCAGTGTATGAGCAAGAAACAGGACTTTTAATTGGTACTGTGGAAGAAATTTTGCCAACAAATCAAAGTACAGAACAAATACTCGTGGTTGCAATTGATTTTAATCCTTTTTTGGATGGGTATGTATACACGAAAAAATAATATGAGCAGCACGATTTTTTTTTCTTTTATTCTAGAGCGGGTATTGTTTATTTTATTCGGTGTATGGGTTATTTTATTTTTTCCAAAAATATTCCTATTCCTATTTGTTGTAGTGGGAATATGGTTTGGAAATGTATGGTCTTCTTTTTTTATATCATTAATTGCATTTTCAATACACGAGCCATTTTCTTTTTTAATTGAATCTTGGTTTTTTATATTTAAGTATGAATATATATATGTGTGGGGGGTACCATTCATATTCTACATCTTTCATAAACAAAGAATTATATGATATTTAAAGTCTTTAAAAATAAAAAATACGAACGACCAAACCTTTCACTTGCACAAACAATATCAGACACATATGCAAAAAGAATATTTGATGTTAAACAAGGAGAAGGAAAAGTTTCAAATGCTATTTCTAAAAAGTATCTATTAACAGGGGTCACAGTAATTTTATTTTTTTTTATAACAATCATATATGCGGTATATCGCTTACAAATAATTGAAGGAAGTAATTATGATTTATTAGAATATAAAAATATATACAAAAAAGAAATTGCGTTTGCAAAACGGGGGACTATTTTTGATAGAAATGGAATAGTGCTTGCTGAAAACATTTCTAGCGATGAACACCCATATGGGAAGCGGGTGTACGCTGGAGAGGCATTCGGCAATTTACTTGGATCTGTGCAGTATCCTCAAAAAGATACTTCTGGGTATTATTACATAGAACACACTGTTGGAACCTCTGGGATTGAGTACGCGTACAATAAATTTCTACAAGGAACTCCTGGAATCTTAGCACAAGAGCGTGATGCGTCAGGAGGGGTGAAACAAAAGATTTTTTATACCAAACCAATCGACGGGGAAGATATATTTTTATCTATTGATTCTAAAATTCAATCCGCTTTATATCGCGCAACAGGAACAATCGTCGAACAAAATAATTTTGCGGGAGGCGCTGGAGCATTGATGGATATTGAAACAGGTGAATTGCTTGGGCTTGCAAGTTATCCATCATACAATGCAAATATTTTTGCGAATGGATCTTCAAAAGAAAAAGAAAAAATAATCCATAGTAAGAAAAAAAGTTTATTAAATAGGGCTGTTTCTGGTTTGTACACACCAGGGTCTTCAATCAAACCATTTTTCGCTGTAGCGGCTTTGCATGAAAAAATAATCACTCCAACTACCATAATCAATAGTGTTCCATATATTGAAATAGTTTCTCCATTTGACAAAAAGATCACATATAAATACAAAGAATATCGTGCGAGAGGGAACATCAGTGTGATTGAAGCGCTTGGATTTTCATCAAATATTTTCTTTTATCATGTAGGAGGTGGATTTGAATCTTTCAGAGGGTTGGGAATAGACAAACTATATGAAATATCTCATTTGTTTGGTTTTGAAAAACAAACTTCTCTCGGTATTGCTCCTGAGCCATTCGGAGTAGTGCCAAATCAAAAATGGAAAGAAGATATATTTAATGATTTTTGGAGAGTTGGAGATACCTATAACACTGTCATTGGGCAGTACGGCTGGCAAGTAACCCCACTTCAATTGCTTCGTGCGATAGGATCAATTGCATCTCGTGGTATATTGGTGGAACCTCATTTTAAAAAAGATACAATTGGGTCAAGAAAAAATCTTCCATACGCAAATAATTGGTATACTGCAGTTCATAAAGGAATGCGTCATGCAGTAACTACAGGTACGGCAACACCACTCAATGTTGGGTATGTTTCAATTGCAGTTAAATCAGGTACAGCACAAATTGACACCAAAGGATTAACAAACTCATTAGTGATAGGATTTTATCCGTATGAAAAACCACGATATGCATTTGTATTCTTAATGGAATCAGGTACTGAAGGGGGTGCCGCGACAGCAGCAAGGCTGTTTTTTGATACAATTCTTATAGAGGCTCCTGAATATATATCACCACAATAACTATTATTTTTTAAAAAATGTGCTATAATAATTTTGTATGAAAGCAATTATTACTCCTGATGAGTACAAGGATCTTGCTGTTGAGCTAAAAGAACTCATTGAAATAAAACGACCGGCTATTATTGTTCGCTTACAGCATGCTCGTTCATTGGGAGATCTTTCTGAAAATTCTGAATACGATGCAGCGCGCGAAGACCAAGCTGACCTAGAGAATCGTATTCTAGAAATTGAACGAATCCTACAAGTATCAGAAGTTTCTGAAAGTCATGAAAAAAACATAGTAGGTATTGGATCATATGTGACAGTAGAAAAAAATGGGAAAACTGAGATTTTTGCAATAGGGCATCCAAATCCTAAGATAAAAAATGCAATTCCTCTGTTGCATGATGCTCCAATTACACTTGCGTTATTAGGGAAAAAACTAGGGGATAGCGTGGAAGTAGTATTACCTAATAAAAAGATAACAATGATTATTAAAAAAATACAATAACGTTATTTTAATTCGTGTACAAAAAAGACCTATTGCAGGTCTTTTTTGTTGTGTATAAGATACTTGCATAGTGGGAAGAAGTGGTATAGAATGGAATTAAGTGGTACAAAGTGGTACTGCTTAAAATACTATGATGTTTATCGGAACTTACTATCACATTCTTGACCCAAAGCGGCGTGTGTCATTGCCAATGAAAATGAGAAAATTATTAAAGAAAAATGTCATCATTGCGCGGGGTATTGATAAATGTATTTTTTTGTACGCGCCAGAAGCATGGAATACAATGACCGAAACAATTTCTTCTGACCCAACAAAAAGCACAGAGAATCGTAATTTAAGCAGATTTATGTACACAGGCGCTGATCAAGTTGAAATAGATTCATTGGGGAGAATACTCATTCCTGAACACTTATGCTCTTTTGCAGACATTGAAGATGAAGTAGCATTGGTTGGTGTGCAATCTCGTATAGAAATATGGAATTCAAAAAAATGGAAAGAATACCAAAAAATGTTAGAGAAAAATCAAGATTCAATATTAACACACAACCATGTCTAATACTACTAACATAAAGCATATTCCAGTTCTTGTGAAAGAGGTAACTAGTGTATTCGCGCAAGCTCCTTTAACTCTCTGGTTTGATGGAACCATTGGACTTGGCGGGCATGCGAATGCACTTCTTTCGATGTATACTCCTAAAACATATATCGGGTGTGATATTGATCCAAATGCAATAAAAATTGCAAAAAAGAATTGTAATGGGCATAAAAATATATCGTATTTATGTGCATCATATGCGCAAGCAATCCAAGCGTGTGAAACAAAAAGCTTGGGGGGCATATTACTTGATTTTGGATTTGGGAGTCATGATCTTGATTCAGGGAAAGGGTTTAGTTATATGAAAAACGAACCATTGCTTATGACATACGCTGATTCAAATACTGCAGAATTAACAGCAGCAGAAGTAGTAAATGTATGGCAAGAAGATACATTAAAAAATATATTTCAAGTGTATGGAGAAGAAAAAAAGGCTGGGCTTATAGCAAAAAAAATAATAGAAGCTCGAAAAAAGAAAAGAATATCAACCACTGGAGAATTAAGAAATATCATTTGTCATGCGGTTGGAGTTCAGAACAGTAACACATACTACACCAATGATCCAGCTCGAAAAGTATTTCAAGCTTTAAGAATGGTAGTAAACCAAGAATTAGAATCAATGCAATTATTTTTCGATGAAGTGCTGAAAAAAATTGAACATGGAGGTGTAATCGCTACGATTACATTCCACAGTTTGGAAGATAGATTGGTAAAAGATTATATGCATATGTGGAAAAAAGAAGGAATAGGAAATTATATTGTTCGAGTAGCCCATCCATCTTTACAAGAACAGAAAAAAAACCCTAGATCGCGAAGCGCAACATTGCGGGCATTTCGTGTACACACTATATGAAATTAACAAAAGAAATGATAGCAAATAATACAATGCTTTTCAGCCCCAGTGTTATTGCAAAAAAAGTAAGTCGTGTACAGGAGTTTTTAATGGATACAGTGTTATCGATTTCTTTAAATGTTGTTGTACTTTTTTTAACAGGGGCAATTATTGTTTCGTACGCATCTTCTTATGGGGCTGTGTATTATTCAAATAAAGCAAACCAAGTGGATAAAAAATTTATATCAACTGAACGCACTGTTTTTACAAGCATACAAAGTGAAAATAATTCTACTGTAAAACTTATTGTGAGTGGGCAATCTGAAGAAGTCAGTATCAGAACGTCTACCAGATAATCAAGTATTATACGGTATGGGAGATTTTTCAAAAAATTTTCATTTTGAAGAAATGAGAAAAATATATAAATTGCCATATATTTATTTTGGTATTTATTTTGGATTATTGATAATTATATTAGGTATAGTTTTTTCTATAGCAGTTATTCAACACAACCCAACGATATCTACCATTACTCCGAGTCAATCAATACTTACGAGAGGTTGGATTTTTTTTCAAAATAAATACGGTGGTGTAGAACCAGCGGCAATTCTGGGTGAGAGATATGAATTGTGGCTTACCCCTGTACAAGTGGTAGACAGAGATGAAATATATGAAAATTTGAAAGGTATATTAAAAATTTCTTTTAATGAATTTAATGAATATTTTAACAAAAAAGGAATAAGTCATTTATTGATAAAAAATGTAACACAAGAAGATTTTAATTATTACAAAGAAGTAAAAAAAACATATGCGCTTTCTGGTATAAAACTTCAAAAAAAGCCAATTAGACTCTACCCCAATAAAGAGCTAGGTTCACATTTGCTGGGGTTTGCTGCTCCTGATGTATCAACAGAAATATTGCGTGGCGCATACGGGCTTGAGCGATCGTATGAACATATCCTCAGACAAGGGAACAGTAGCGGGGCATCTTTTACGCAAATTTTTAAAAATATTACTTTAAAACAAAACAAAGAAAAGAAAAATAATTTTGAAAATAACACTCCCCAAGGTTCTTTGGTGACAACAATTGATATTAATGTACAGAAAAAATTAGAAGAGGTGATTATTTCGATGCATAAAAATCATAATTCAAAATTAAGTGGCGGAATTGTTATTAATCCTAAAACTGGAGCAATACGAGCGATGGCGGGGTACCCATATTTTGACCCAAATAATTATATCGATGTAACAGATTACAATGTGTATAGAAATCCGAATATTGAAAATACTTTTGAATTAGGGTCAGTACTTAAAGTGTTTACCTTCGGGATAGGTTTGGAGAAAGGAAGTTTTACCGCACAAACAACATACAATGATAAAGGTTTTATCAAAATAGAAGCAAGCACAATTCGTAATTTTGATGGGAAAGGAAGAGGGCCTGAAACAACATATCAAACTGTTATACAAGAATCATTAAATACTGGGGCAATAGAAATGATGAAAAGCATTGGAGCCCTTTCGTATAAAAACTTTCTTGCTAGTTTTAGAATAGGAGACCAAACAGGTATTGATTTACCAAATGAAGCATATGACAACATAAATAATTTAAACACCAAGCGATTTATTGAATACGCTACTGCTTCGTACGGGCATGGTATTGCGTTGAGTCCAATTTCAGCTGTGAGATTATTCGCACCTTTTGCTAATGGTGGTTTTCGTATTGTTCCGTATGTCGGGGAGTATATTTTAACAGACCAAGGTGAGATACATGAATTGCATAATAAAGATTTTTTGAAAGAGCAGTTGTTGCGTAAAGAAACCGTAGACGCGGTTAATGATACATTAGTAAAAGCATTTGATTATTCTGCCATCGGACAATTGTACGGAAAAAAACATTACAGCATTTCTGCAAAAACAGGAACCGCTGTTACGTACAAAAACGGAAAAATAGACACTGAAAAAGTATTCGATACATATGTAGCGTGGTTCCCAGCAAAAAATCCTCACAGTTTGATATTTTTTTACACTGAAAATCCCGAGAACGGTCTCATCGCATCTCGAGTGTTCGGAGAACCGTTTGGCAAGTTGTCATCTTTCTTAATTGATTATTACCAAATCACACCCGATAGATAATATATATATTAAAAATAGGTGGGCAGTAAGGGACTTGAACCCCTGACCCTCTCCACGTCAAGGAGATGCTCTACCAACTGAGCTAACTGCCCATACCTCAATAATATAGTAAAACTATTTTTTTGTATATATAATTTGTATACTGGTGTATGAAAAAAATAGTAGCGGTCAGTTTTCTTGTGATTGTTTCAATCGTACTTGTTGGGTACAATATTGAAGAATTAAAAAGAGAAAAAAAACAAGATATTGCTTTTCGGGTTGAGGTGCAGGATGCCCTCAACGCACCATATTTGGGGCCAAAGAAAAATATTCTTATCGTTCCTGGGCATGACAATATTGATGTGGGGGCACAGTATTTAGAAATTACTGAAGCAGTTCTTACTTGTGAACTTGCAAAAGCAATTATTGAACAATTTAATCATGATGCGCGATTTACAGTTTATATTACAAGAGATTGTAGTACTGGTGAGTACACAAAAGCTTTTAAAGAATATTTTGAAAAAGAATCTGATGCCATCAATGCATTTATTATTGAAAAAAGGGCTGATACAAAAAGAAAACTACTTACAGGAAATATTGTAGAAAATATCGCGGTTGAGCATACAAAAGCAAATACACGAACAACAAAAATACTCTATGGAATAAACAAGTGGGCAAATGAAGAAAAAATAGACTTAATATTGCATCTTCATTATAATAGTGATCCGAGATATGACAATAATGAAAAAGGAAGGCATTCTGGTTTTTCTATATATGTGCCAGAAAAACAACTTATCAATTCAGAAAAAAGCTATTATATCGGTAAAAAAATACATTCTCTTTTTATGAGCGCATTTCCTACAAGTTCTTTAAAAATAGAACGCGGAGGGTTTATTGAAGCACAATCACTTATTGCACTCGGCTCTAATAATTCATTAACTGTTCCATCAGTACTTATTGAGTATGCATATATTTATGAGCCACAAGCTCGTACCAAAGAGGATATTATTGAAAAAGCAATTTACACACACTTGGGAATTGTGAAAGCTTTTTTTGAATAGATTATTTATTAGCACGTAGGTATTTAATGATATCATCACTTTCATGTATTCCTTCTTCTTTTTTTATATCCCATAAAAAAGGAACTTGTGTTTTACCACCTTTTTCAATAAGTTCTTCACGAAAAGTTGGATTTGATGCGTCTCTTATTTCAATATTTTTTATATCTTCATCTTTTATAACTTTTTTAACTTTTTCACAATAAGGGCAAACTCTTGTTGTGTATAGAATGAAATTCATATAAGTATAATACCATTTCTTTATTGTAATTGTTGGTGCTGGGGGCGAGGCTCGAACTCGCGACCTATCGCCGTCAGTGTGAGAACA
>JASGCN010000003.1:0-27657 GCA_030054135.1 Alphaproteobacteria bacterium | reverse complement strand
AAATGATTATTTTATATTGGTGCTGGGGGCGAGGCTCGAACTCGCGACCTATCGCCGTCAGTGTGAGAACACTGACCTAACTACAGTAGGCGAGCGCGCTACCGTTTTTTTAAAAATGATTATTTTATATTGGTGCTGGGGGCGAGGCTCGAACTCGCGACCTATCGCTCTTCAGGCGAGCGCTCTACCAACTGAGCTACCCCAGCAATACGCTCTAGTATAACGCATGTATAAAATAATGTACACAGTATGTCTTCCATAAGATGTTATTTTAATGTAAAATAAATATACTACTGTACTCCTGTACAGTGGTATATTCCGCAGTAGCTCAGTTGGTAGAGCAACCCGCTGTTAACGGGTAGGTCACAGGATCGAAGCCTGTCTGCGGAGCCAAATAGTGCATTATGGGATATGAGTAAAGAAAAGAAAAAGTTTTTGTTGAAAGATGATTTATTCAATAAGGAGAAAGTAACGATGTTAGCAAAAAGAATACATTCAATATATAGACCGTTTAATACAAAACAATTTATTGTTGATTGTGTGAAAGGATTTAAAACAAGGGAACTTAAAGAGAGAATCTCTTGGATACGAATTTGTCTTCACAAACACATACCATTAGACTATCGCAAGCAGGTTGGAGTATTACTCAAATCTCTACCCGCTCCACTTGATCCAAACAAAACAGATAATGATTTTGGAGATTTTATTTATGCAAGCTACAATGATTTTGTAGCAGTGTACGGGTTGGATAAAAAATATCTTAATTTTTCTCTCCATGCAATATGTAGATTAACTAAAAATTTCTCTTGTGAAGACGCAATACGATATTTTTTAAACACACATCAAAAAGAAACAATGCAATGTATTCATACATGGCTAAAAGACAAAAATTACCATGTGAGAAGACTTTGTTCTGAAGGAACTCGTCCCAACCTTCCTTGGTCTATAAAAGTGGGGATCCCTGTCACTTCTACAGAAAAAATACTTGATGCATTGTACTGTGATTCAACACGTTATGTTGTGCGGTCTGTTGCCAATCATCTAAATGATATATCCAAAAGAAAAAAAGAATTTGTTATTAAAAAATTGAAACAGTGGAAATCAAAACCATCAGCAGATTTTGATTATCTTGCAAAACACGCTCTGCGAACTCTCATTAAAAATGGGGACAAAGATGCACTTCGTTTAATTGGCATACACGGTAATAATCCAATTGGCAATGTTTCTCTTACCGTGCACCCAAAAAAAATAAAAATAGGTGAGCATCTTTCTTTTACAGTGAAAGGAACATCAAAAGTTAGAAATCAATTACTTTGTAATTACGATATAGTATATCAAAATAAAAAAGGACAGATGCAAAGTAAAAAAACATATACTATGAAAATTTCCCAATTAGAAAAAAATGGATCATTTACCGTTCAAAAAAAGATACTGTTCATAAAGAGAACTACACGAACATTGTATCGAGGAAAACACAAAATAATTATTCGTATCAATGGTAAAGAGTACGCGTCCGATACATTTATTCTTACTTAAAATATCTTTATGTGTATACTTATAGAAGCTCCTTGTAGTTCAATGGATAGAACAGTCCCGTCCTAAGGGATAGATGTAAGTTCAATTCTTACCAAGGAGGCCAATTAGAATAAAGAATTAACTGCAGACACTATATCTGCACTTTCTGCTTTGCCAGTTAATTCTTTTGAAAGAGCGCCAATAAGCTTTCCTTTTTCTTTTGGATCATTAATACCGAGCTCAGCTTTTCTCTTTACTGCCAATTCTTTTACTTTTTCAATAGACATCATGGTGGGGAGATACGCAAGAAGAATATTCAATTCCTCCTGTTCTTTTTTTGCAAACTCATCTTTTTTTGCTTTCGTGTACATGTCAATTGCATCTCTTCTTTTTTTAACTTCTCGCCTAATGGCTGTGTATACATCTTCGTCGGATAAAATTTCTTGTGGCTTTATTCCTTTTTCAACCGCATAATTCATACACGCAGAAAGAACAGACCGAACTGTATTAAGAGCGAGTTCTTTTTTTGCTCGCATCAATTCGTTTATTTCTGCTTTTAGTTTCTCATGTAGTCCTGGCATAATTCATTATAACACAATAGTATATTATACTAGTATGTCTATTTTTGAAATTGTATTACTTTTTATAGTGGCAGGAATTGCTCTGATACTTGGGATATGGTTTGGTAAAAAAAAGAACACAGCAAGCAAAGAAGAAATACAAGGATTCATGCTTTTACAACAGCAGATGCAATCACTACAACAATCATTTCAAAAAGAAGTACAGCAATTTACAGACAAAATTGATGGCCGCCTTGATCAAACACAACTACGTATGCAAGAAAAAGTAGAAGGACAATTTAAAGAGTCTCAAAAAATTATTGCAAACATTACAGAAAAACTTACACAAGTGCAAGAGGGAAATAAACAAGTGTTCGATATGACTACACAATTGCAAAATTTAGAGAAAGTACTCACGCACAGTAAACAAAGAGGAACACTAGGAGAGGCGTCTCTTGAACTTACTCTTTCTTCAATATTGCCCCCAACGCAATACACACTGCAGTACCAATTTCCAGATAAAAAGAAAGTAGACGCGGTCATACACTTGCAAGAAGGTATTCTCCCAGTGGACGCAAAATTTTCACTAGATAATTATAGGCGGTGTATTGATGAGCCAGATACAGAAAAAAGAATTCAATACGAAAAAGATTTCAAAGATGACCTTAAAAAAAGAATAGACGAAACAGCACAATACGTTCGTCCAGATGATGGGACATTGCCATTTGCTTTTATGTATATTCCCGCTGAAGGAATTTATTATGATTTATTAGTTAATGAAGTTGGAGGGGTCAAAGTAAATATTCGCAATTTGATAGAGTATGCGCAACATAAAAAAATTATGATCGTTTCTCCTACAACTTTTGCAGCATATTTAACAACGGTATTATCAGGTATGAAGGCGTATCAAGTGGCTGAACAATATAAAGAAATTATAGAAGGAGTGGAGACATTGGGCAGGCATATCAATGCATTTGATTCATATATGCAAAAACTTGGTAATTCAATTGCAACCACAGTGAATAGTTTTACTACCGCGCATAAAGAATTAAAAAAAATAGACAAAGATGTTGTAAAAATAACAGATGGGAAAAGTGGTGGGGGGGTTACTTTGGTACCAATAGAGAAACCGCACACAGAAATAGAATAGGTTCTTTTTTCATTCTTGCTAAAAGCCAGACGATTTGTTATTATTTGTAGTATGAATGTAGCAATCATTGTAGCATCAGGAAAACAATTTCTCGTGGCAGAGGGAGATGTGATAAGCCTTGATATGAAAAAAAATACTACCAAAGTCGGAGAAACAATTACTTTTGACAAGGTTCTTTTTGATAGCACGGGGGCAGTAGGAGCTCCATATTTATCTGGGAAAAAAGTTACAGGAGTAGTAAAAACAATTGGAAGAGCAAAAAAAATTGAAGGTCTGGTATACAAAGCAAAATCAGATTTTATGAGACGGTTCGGGCACAGACAACCTTTTGTAAAAATAGAGATAACAAAAATATAGTTCTTATATTAATGTTGTACAATGGAAACATGTCAACATTTAAACGCTTACTTGATTTTTTTATAAAACTTCCAGGCGTTGGCCCTCGCCAAGCGGAGCGGTTTGTTCGATACATTGAAAAAGCTCCTCCTCAATATACGCATGAATTGTCTTTAGCTCTTGCGGAGTTCAAAAGAGATTCAAAACAGTGCGACGGCTGTTATATGTATTTTACAGGAAAGGAAGATCAATGTGCCATTTGCCTTGATCAATCTAGGAAT
This sequence comes from Alphaproteobacteria bacterium, assembly GCA_030054135.1. Lineage (GTDB taxonomy): Bacteria > Patescibacteriota > Minisyncoccia > Phycocordibacterales > JABAAK01 > JASGCN01. The sequence goes on along the minus strand of JASGCN010000003.1, from coordinate 23,815 downwards.
AGAAAGCACATTATCATTGTTGAAAAAGATGTAGATATTTTAGCTCTTGAAAGCACAGGTATAATTGACGGGATATATTTTGTATTAGGTGGCCTTATTCCAATAGCAAAAGATATTCCAACACATGTTCGATATGACGCATTACTTGCACGAATTAAAAAAGAGAAACCTTTTGATGTAACTATTGCATTTTCAGTACACCCAGATGCAGATCATACCATTGGCTATTTAAACAATACAATACAAAATATACATCAGGAAGGATCAATCCATATACTAGGAAGAGGAATGTCTATTGGTATGGAACTTGAATATGCAGATCCAGAAACATTAATTCACGCCTATCGCAGAAGAACTACTCATCAATCTGAGAACTCTCCGCTATCTGTTCATACTGTGAAGAAGCAGGTTCGACAAAAGTAACCCTTCTTCTGTCAAATTGTAAGGCGACAGAACCAGTGGGACCATTTCTGTGTTTTTCAATTAGAAGTTTTACTGCAATTGGTGCATCATCATTTCCTTCGTATTTTTCATCTTGATGAATAAACATAACAACATCAGCGTCTTGTTCGATAGAACCACTGTCTCGTAAGTCAGAAAGACGTGGACGGCCTTGTCTTTTTTCTATATCACGAGAAAGCTGTGAAAGGGCAATAAGAGGAACATTAAGTTCACGAGCAATCTGTTTTAATGTACGAGATATTTCAGTTACTTGTTGTACCATAGAATCGCTTTTTTTTGTTTCGTGTGGGCTAATCAACTGCAAGTAATCAACTATGATAAGTTGAATTCCTTGTTCACGTTTCATACGACGAGCCGTTGTTCGTATGTTGAGAATAGAATTTCCTGGTTTGTCGTCAATGTAGAGAGGTGCCCGAGAAAGGCGGTCTGCTGCTTCAGTAAGAAGTGACATGGTTTCAGTATTTTTAATTTGTCCCGTTCTCATTTTCCAAGCATCGATTTGAGATTCAGTTGCAATGAGTCTTTCTATAAGTTGTGTGGCGCTCATTTCAAGAGAAAACATAGCAACAGGAATAGATTCGTGTATTGCAATTTTTCTTGCAATGTCGAGCGCAAGGGTTGTTTTACCCATAGATGGGCGTGCCGCAAGAATAATTAAATCAGACGGCTGAAATCCAGAAAGTTTTTTAGTGATTGAATCAAACCCAGTGGGGACACCTCTTTGTTTTTTCGTCCCTTCAGCGAGCTGAATAATTTGTTCTACAATTTTTGGTATTTCATCTGCAATTTCAATATATCCTTCGCCTTGTATGTGTTCAGTTACCGAATAGAGTGCTTTTTCAGCTTCATCAATACTTGTTTCTATTTTTTGTCCTTCTAATTCTCCTTGCACTATAATTTTCCCCCCAGCATCTATAAGTTTTCTTCTTAATGCTTTTTCTAAAATTGTTTCTGCGTATGATTTGAGAGCAGGCGCTGCTGGTGTTTGCGCAGTCAGTTCACTGAGATAGACATTTCCGCCGATGCTCTCGAGCAGTCCTTTATTCTGCAATGCATTGGCCACGTTGATGTGATCTATTGGATTTCCTTCAATAAAAAGTTCGTGCATGATTTCAAAAATAACTCTGTGTTTTGGTACATAAAAATTATTTTTATCTCGTACGATTTCCAAAATATCCAAAAAATAATCCTGAGTGATCAAAAGCCCCCCGAGAAGCGCTTGTTCAGATTGTAAAGCGTTAGGTTGGGTTTTAATTTCCATGATTACATTTTGGAGTAAAAATTATTTTTAATCAAACCTTAATAACCCCTTTTTTTTCTAACGAGATTGTGGGTATCGATTGTGTTATGTGTGTATATTGTTTGTATGGAATTGTGAAATACACACATTTTTTTTAATACGATCTTATGTATAAAGAAAAATATGGAGTATGTTATTAACAGGTAGAGAAAAAAATGAGTTATCCACAAAACTATTTGTGGAATATTTTTTGTACAGTAGTGTTCTTTTCTCTATCTTTTACAGTGTATCCTTTGCTTTCAATAAGTTTTCGCAGTCTATCTGCTTCTTCAAAATTTTTCTTTTCTCTGGCCACATTTCTTTCAATTGAAAGTTCTAATATTTCATCAGGGATTATTTCTATTTCTTCTTTTTTAAAAAGATCTAATCCTAACGCCTGATCGGCGTGTTTGTAAAGCATGTATTGTTCTACAAGAGACAGGGAAGCATTGCCCCATTCGTGCATACAAGCAATAGCTTGAGGAGTTGATAAATTATCAAATAGAAAATTATTGAATGTTGTCATGTGTACAGTTGGTTTTTTATAAAAAATTGCCTGTATGGGAGTGTACCAGTGTGTTACATTGTATATTTTTTCTCGCAATCGAGAGAGCCCTTTTTCTGCAGCATCAAGTGAAGCCATCGTAAAAGAAAATTGTGACTGGTAGTGGGTTTGTAAAAATAAATATCGTATAGCGAGTGGATCGTATCCTTTCTCTACCAAATCAGAAACGGTAAAGATGTTCCCAAGAGATTTACTCATTTTTTCTGCTTGTGAATTTTCTTGGGTTTTTGTTTGAATTAGCATGTGCTCTGAATGCATCCAAATTGAAACAAATTTTTTCTGTGGGGTATCGAAAATTCCTTCTGATTGAGCAATTTCATTATTGTGATGCACGGGCGCTAAATCAATTCCACCAGTGTGAATATCAATAGTTTCGCCCAAAAGAGATTTCGCCATGGCTGAACATTCTATATGCCATCCTGGGAAACCAACTCCCCACGGGGAGTTCCATTCTTGTTGTCTTTGTTGGGTGGAAGATTTTGGTGAAAATTTCCATAATGCAAAATCATGTACATCTTTTTTGCCAAGCACATGCTCGACTCTCGCGCCTGCTTGTATTTCAATATGAGCAATATCTCCCAATGCACCATAGTTTTTAAATTTTTTTGTGTCGAAATAAATACCGTCTTCTATGCGATAGGTGAGCCCTTTTATTTCGAGCAGTTGAATTTGTTGGATTTGTTCCTCAATATATTCAGTGGCAAATGGAAACGCAAAAAATTTATTTTTTGGTATATTAAGTGCTTGCAAATCTGAAAAAAACATATCACTATATTTTTTCACTATATCTTTTGCAGTGACACCCATTTTTTTTGATTCTTTTTCAATTTTATCTTCACCATTGTCTGCATCACTCACCAAATGCCCAACATCTGTAATATTGATAACATGTTTTGGTGTATACCCACCAACACAGAGAACTCTTCTCAAAGTGTCTGCAAAAACAAAAGTGCGCATATTTCCTATATGGGGCGCGCTGTACACAGTAGGGCCACAACTATATACACTTACTTCATGAGAGCGCAAAGGCATTAATTGAACTTTTGTTTTTGTTAATGTTGAGTATAAAAATATTGGTTGAAACATATATTATATGCTATCATATAGTAATGAAAATAAAAAGATTTTATAAAAATTCAATACAAAGTTTCTCAAACGCGCCAGCTTCTATACTATGGGCGTTCTTTTTTATTCTTGGAACTGTTGCAGGGGCTGCATTTTTTTATCTTGGAATGTACTACAATAAAAAAAAATCAATTGGCATAGAATACCCAAAAGGTGCGCAAACCTCTCAAGTTGTGGAGGCGCAGAACCCTCTCACAGCTCTCAACAACAGTCGTACAATTGATTTGAAAGAATTTAATCAGGTTCTTAATATTATAGAAGAAAATTATGTGCCAGCCCCAGATGAAAAAGGAAGTAAAAAAGAAAAACCCCTCACACTAGATCAACGACTTGATTACGCAATTGCTGGGTTGGTTGCTTCCACCAAAGATCCCTTTTCATCTTTTTTCCCAAAGAAAGAGGCAAAAGATTTTCGAAGTACAGTTATTGATGGAGAACTAGAGGGAATAGGCATTTGGTTGTCAGAAAAAAATAATTCACTTGTTGTACTTTCAGCTGTGCCCAATTCACCGGCTGCAAAATCAGGTATTCAGGCAGGGGATATTATTTTAAAAGTAGGGGATACTTCAATTATTGGATATTCTGCGGATGAAGCGACTCAAATTATACGAGGTAAAAAAGGAACCCCAATTACTCTTTCAATATTTAGAAAATCTTTACAAAAAGAAATTTCTATTACTATTATTCGAGATAAAATCACAATTCCTACATTGAGCACTCGAGTGTATCAAAATGTTTTCATCATCTCAATGTACTCATTTACTCAACATGCGTACAGAGATTTTGCTTCTGCGTTGCGTGACTATAATCAGAGCAATGTTGATCGTCTCGTTATAGATTTGCGTGATAATCCAGGGGGGATAGTAGATGAAGCAATCGCTATTGCATCTATTTTTCTTCCTGTGAATAGTCCCATTTTTTATGAATACACAGGGGGGAATTTAACTGATGCAACGGCTGTGCGTAGCGTTGGTACTCCAGCATTAGATAAAAAAATTCCGATTTATGTACTTGTAAATCGTAATTCAGCATCTGCATCAGAAATTTTGGCATTAGCTTTGAAAGAATATGACATTGCGACAATTGTTGGGGAAAGAACATTTGGCAAAGGATCAGTACAGCAAGTATTTAACACTATCAATGATGGTATTGTTAAAGTAACAATTGGACACTGGCTTTCTCCAAAAACAAAAAAATCATTCTCAAATATCGGAGTTGATCCAAAAATTGATTTTACAAAGGGGGATGAAAAAATAATAGATGAGTATGATCGATTTGATGAAAACGGTGGACCACTCGCAGTTGAAAAAGATGCATTTTTAAAAAAAGCAATTTCTTTAATACAAAAAGAATAGTTTTTCTATGCGTGTTGTACTACTTACCGATATAAAAGGAATGGGGGGAAAAGGAAGTGTGGTAGAAGTATCGAGTGGATACGCGTATAGTTATTTAATCCCGAACAAAAAAGCAGTTGAGGCCATCTCTGGGATTGCCACTCAAACATTAGAAGAAAAAAAACACAGTACAGAAAATAAAAAAAAATCAATTATTGAAAAAGAACTTGTGACAGGGCATATCCCGCGGAGTATTATTTTTGAGGAACAAATAAAAGAAAACGGAGAGCTATATCGAACCATTAACCAAGGTGTCCTCGTACAGAAATTAAAAAAAGTGCTCACATTCATTACAGCAGAAGATGTAACAGCCCCACAAATAAAAAAAGTTGGAGAATATGAAATAATGCTTACCTATGGAGGCAAAAAGATACCGATCGTTGTTGTCGTGTCTACTTTACAAGAGAAGAAGCACACTAAAAGTAAGCTACTATAGGTATATGTCTCAGGATACACTCAAATTAATTTTAGAAAAAATTTTTACTCCTAACAAAGGGATTCTTGCTGCAGATGAAAGCACCAAAAGCATCAATGCTCATTTTGCTAGATTGGGCATTCCTCAAACCACAGAATACCATCAAAAATATAGAGATATGCTTTTGGAAACACCAGAACTCAATAAATATATTTCTGGAGTCATCCTATACGACGAAACATTTTACCAGAAGAATAGTGCGGGGGTCCCATTTGTGGCCTCTCTTAAAGAAAAAAATATTGTCGTTGGTATTAAAGTTGATGAAGGATTGTTCAAAGAGGAAAATGGAGAAGAAAGCACACTTGGAATTAAAAACTTAAAAGAGCGATTAAAAAAATACAAAGACCATGGCGCTGAATTTACTAAATGGCGTTCAGTGTATAAAATTACATCAGAGACACCAACAAAAGACCATATTAAAAATACAACACAGCTTTTTGCACGTTATGCTAAAGAGGTTATTGCCTCTGGTATGGTTCCGATTTGTGAACCTGAAATACTTATCCAAGGAAAACACTCGCAAGAAGAAACGGCGCAAGTGTTTGCGGCAATCATGCTGTATCTTATTCAAGCATTCAAAGAACACGAAGTTTCTTTATCTTCTTGTATATTAAAAACAGGTTTTATTGTTCCAGCAGACAACGCACCACTTAGCTACGAAGCAACCGCTGAAGAAGTGGGGGAAAAAACACATGACATTTTTTCATCATGCATTCCTCATTTGATAGGTGGGGTGGTATTTTTGTCCGGTGGGCTTACCACTCAACAGGCAACATCATATTTACGTGCGTATTGTTTGTTGGACAATAAAGAAACAAATTACCCAGAAACTTTTTCTTTTGGAAGAGGGTTGCAGCGAGAAGCAATTCAAGCGTGGGGCGGGGAGGATAAAAACATTGCCCTCGCTAGACAATTTTTATTGAAAAACTGTAGACACAATTCACTTGCGCTTGACCGTATCGAAAGCCACGCATTTGTCACTCCATTTCAAGAATAAAAAATTATTTTTTTTCTTCAACTGATATTTCAACTCGTTGTACTTTTTTACCTGTAAAACTTGTTTTTCTTTTTGTACACATGTGCACAATCCCTTGTAGAGCAGAATGAATGGTGTGATCTTTACCCATAAATGTATTTTTACCTGGTACAAAACGAGTTCCTCGTTGGCGTACAATAATTTGGCCCAAAAGAGCCATCGCACCATCTGCGATTTTAATACCTAAATACTGTGGGTTTGAGTCTCTTAGTACTCGCGAGGTACCCCCCGCTTTCTTTGTTGCCATATTGCAATCATATAGTATAATTTAAAAATATGCAAACAACTAAAAAATCGGATACCACCAATTACCCATTACTTTTTGTGATTATATTTTTTCTAGCTAATATATTTTCTTTTCTTTTTGGTGGAATGTTAGTGTACTACACCATGAAGCCAGTTCACCCGAAAGCAGTATTTGAAACAATTGAATCAATCGATGAAGATGCTCGAGTATACGCATCGAGTAAAGGGAAGACGTACTATCCTTGGTGGTGCCATTCAATAATTGTTGATAAAAATAAAATATATTTTGAAAATAAAGAAACTGCCGAAGCACAAGGCTATACACTAGCAAAAACTTGTCAATAAAAATATTAAATAAAATGAGGGTATACTAATAGGGTACACCACTGTTATTACATATATGTCAATAGAAAAAAAAAATATATTCGCACCACAAAAATCGTCTTGGTATAAACGAGCCTTCCATTTGACCAACATCGCTCCATCAATCTCATTTATTCGCATTTTAGTTTCCTCAGTAAGTGTGATTGTTGAATTAGCAGGTGGGCTTATATTTTTAAGAAAATATAGACTTTCCGCTACTATTTTTGGATCTGCACGAACAAATATGCCACACGATTCCTACGTGCTTGCGGAACGAGTTGGTGCTTTCTTGGCAAAACGTGGCTATGCGGTGCTTACTGGTGGATCAAAAGGAATTATGGAAGCGGCCAATAAAGGAGCTCATGCAGCGCACGGAGACTCTATTGGAATTAATATTAAACTCCCATTTGAGCAAAGTCTTAACCCGTATCTAACTGATTCTTTTGATTCTGAATATTTTTTTATACGAAAGACACTACTGTTCCAGCCATCTGAATTATATATTTTTTTTCCGGGTGGATTTGGAACTTTTGATGAATTATTTTCTTTGCTCACCATTATGCAAACAGGAAAAACCGAACGGTTGCCAGTTATTCTTGTGGGCAAGAGGTTTTGGACTCCTGTAGTGGAATTTATGGAAAAAATTATGAAAAAAGAATTCAAGAGTATTAGTGACTCTGACACAGATCTTTTTGTGCTATGCGATACACTTGAAGAAGTGGAAAATTATGTCACAAGTATTCATGGAGAAGACTGTGTTGGGTGTGAAAAAGAATTCAAATTCTTTAAGTTTCGAATGAGAAAATAAGAAGGCGCATACAACTGGCACTGTTTTTATAAATGCATATATGTCGTAAAAGGTATATTGTGCGACATATATCAATATATAACCCCATACATGGCGCTCTATCAAACAATGCCCAATATACAATTATTAATATACTAATTATATACCTATAATGTCTCAAAAATGCCCTCTAAAGAGGTTTTTTATTCTTTTTTGGACCCCATTGCCTATGGGCTAGGGTTTTGATTATTTAGCGACTTTTACCGCATCCTCAAAATTTATACTCAATAGAGTAGACGCCCCAGTTTTTCCCATAGTTACTCCGTAGAGGGTTCCTGCTCTGTACATTGTTTCTCTGTTATGAGTTACAAGAATAAGTTGAGATTTTTTAGCAAGTTCTTCAATCATATCACCATATCTACGAGAGTTCGCCTCATCGAGCGCTGCGTCTGTTTCATCCAGAATAAGAAATGGTGGAGGAGTAACTTGTGAAATTGCAAATAAAAGTGCAATGGAGATAAGAGCTCTTTCCCCACCGGACAATTGATCCAGGGTGGATACTTTTTTATGTGGTAAGGAAATGTGTATAGTAACACCGTAGCGCATTGGTTCGCTTGGGTCTATCACTTGCTCTACTTCACCATCGGGGGTTTCAATTTTTTTATATGTAGGAATCTTAAGAATATCAATGTATGCCTTTCCTCCGCCGAATAGTGTTTTAAAAAATTGCTCGAATTCTGTATTTATTTTTTTAATTCCTATACTGAATTGTGTATGTATGTGTTCTTGTAATGTTTGAATTGTTTCTTCAAGAGAAGTGATGCTTGTAGTGATATCATTTCTTTCTTTTTCTAAATAGATTGTTCGTTCGGTCAATCTCGTGTATTCGTCAAACACTTCAGGAGAAGTTTCCGTCCCCAATTCTTCTATGTGTATTTTTAATCGCTCGATAGATCTTCTTGTTTCTTTTTGCAATTCCCTTGTTGCAATGTTTTCGTTACTGTTCTGGTGGGTATTCTCATTCTGTTGAAACACAAATCGAGGAAGTAAAGCTAGTATTTCTATATTATCTTGGTTGAATTGTACTTCATCTTCAATAATACGATCCATTTCACGCAATGCGTCTGATTTTTTTTGTTCGAAGGTATTTTTTTGTGTTACCAAATGCAATACACCCTGTTCCATGTCTTGAGCTTTTAAAATGGTACTCCCCTGCTCTTGCTCTAGTAATAGTTGTTCATGTATGACACGGGCTTCATTTTTTTCTAGATTTTCTCGTTCGGCGCTTAATTGTTTGTATTTTTCTTCATTGTATGTTTCGTCTTGAATGTTGTTTTGTTTCTGCGTTCCTGTGAGCTTGGTTACAGTTGATATAAATGACTCAACGAGTGATTTACACGACTCTACTGTTTGCGCGATGGTGATTTCTTTTGCCAAAGAATCGATTGCTTGGGAAAATAAAGAAAATGGCACAAGGGATTCTGTTTCTTGCCTCATGCGCATTCGTTCTTCTGTTTCTTTTAGTACTTCTATTCGAGTAATTTCACGAGTGAGCGCATCTTTGCGAGTTCGTATATCAAAAAGTGAGCTTCTTAGGGTTTCGGATTCTTTTTTAAATGAATCAACTAATGTATGGTCTGACATTTTTTGTTTCTCTTTTTCTATAGCACTGTCAAGTTGCCCAATCTCGTATGTGATGCTAGCTATTCTTTTTGTGAGTAATTCCTTTTCTCTTTTTATATAGTGAGACTCATTCGCTTGATACACTGAATAAACTGCTTCTAGTTCTTTACGCAACACATCCACTCGCTCTCTTTTTTCAACCTGTTTCTTTAGATATTTTAATTGTGGAGCTATTTCTCGTTCTAACGCTAGAACTTCTTCCATGTGGTCTTTCGCTTTGTTAAGTTTCTTTTCAGACTCTTGTTTACGGTATTGAAATAGTTTCAATCCTAGTCCGTCTTCAATCATCTCTTTTCTTTCCTCTGGTTTAGCATTCAGTATTCGATCAGCCTCTCCCTGAGAAATGATATGGTGCCCCGTTGCACCAATATTTACCTGCGCGAGAAGTTCTATTACATCGCGAATTTTTACTTCAGTGTCGTTTATTAAATATACATTTGAACCATCTCTGTGTACTTTGCGGGTAATTGTAACTGTGTCAAATAATTTTTCAAATGCTCTGTCTGTGTTATCAAAAGATATAGATACTGACGCGTATGGTGCGGTGGATAATCCGTTACCACCATTAAAAATAAGATCCTCTCCTCGTTGTGCGCGCAGTGTTTTCATTGATTGTTCACCTAACACAAAACGAAACGCTTCAGTGACATTACTTTTTCCTGAACCATTTGGACCCACAATTCCAGTAATTGCAGATAAAAAAGTTAATTCAATTTCTTGAACAAAAGATTTATATCCCTGAATATGAATATCTTTTAATTTCATATATTTTTTTTATCAATGTATTGCCAGTTCTTTTCTTTCAAAGCTTGTTCAGCTGCTTTTTTTTCTGCTTGCTGTTTTGAGTTTCCCTCTCCTGTTGAAATTTTTTTTCCTTGAATATGGACTGACACTTCAAAGTGTTTTGCGTGGTCTGGTCCGGCAGATTTCTCTAGTATGTATTCTGGAGTACCGAAAGATAATTTTTGAGTTAATTCTTGCAAGCTTGTTTTTGGATCTTTAGTATCTCCCGAGATCACATCTTCAATGAATGGAATAATATATTCAGTAATAAATTTTTTTGCACATGCAGACCCCCCATCTACATAGAGTGCTCCAATGAGAGCTTCTATCGCGTCTGCGTACAATGTTTTTCCATTTGTTTTTTTATCTAATTTTTGTCCACGGGATAAAAAAAGATATTTTTCTATTTGAAGTTGGGATGCAATATATATGAGGCGTTCGGTATCTACCAATAATGATCGATACCGTGTGAGCACCCCCTCGTCGGCGTCTGGAAAGCGTTCACAAAGTTTCTCTGTTACCACATACTGCAATACAGCGTCCCCTAAAAATTCTAAACGCTCATTATTGGGAAATCCTTTATGTTCGTTGGTGTATGAAGCATGTGTGAGGGCGCGTGTGAGTATTTCCTTTTTAACAAAAGAATACCCTATCGCTCTTTCTAGCTCTCCACAATCAATCATATAAGCTCACTATACCACGCGTGCACTCTCCCCTTGTATAATTTCTTCTGCTTTATCCATACCATCAACTAGTAATGCGCGCATGTCCTTGTATACAGGTAATCTTTCAATTTCTTCTCTAGTGAGCCAGCGGACTTCTCGCAGCCCCTCATTTGGCTTCATATCAATTTCATTGTTATGTGTTCGGACTAAAAAATAAGTCACTTCTTTTTTTACACTCCCTTCTGGAGGGTGCGCGATGTAGACGTTGTATCCTATCTCTTCTTCTACAGTAACTGTGAGCCCCAACTCTTGTTGCATTACTCTTACAATTGCATTTTCTAATTTTTCTTCAGGGAGCACTTTGTCTTTAGAAAGAGTCCATTTGCCAAATATATCGTGTACAAGTGCGTACACAATAATTCCTTTATCATAAAAAAATGTTAGCCCGCCAACGCTTTTTTTAACACGCTTTACTGGAATACTAGATTCTGGGTCTCCAATTTCTTTATACAAAGCACCGAGAACCCCATTTATAAAACGAGTTGTTTTTTCATCTGAAAAAGCACGAGCGAGTTCAAGTGCTTCGTTGATAGCAACTTTTTTTGGTGTATCATATGTTTTTCCAAATAATAATTCAAATACTCCCAATCGTAAAATATTTTTATCAATATAATTAATTTTTTCAACGGGCCATTCTGGAGCAAGCCTAGAAATAATGGTGTCTATGTCTTTCAAATGCACCACCACTCCATGAATCAAAAAGAGGGCAAACTCCTTGTATGGTTCAGTGTTTCCAACTTCTTCATCAAAAAGGCGTTCCAATATTTTTTGTATATTTTTTTCATCATACCGTACTAAAAAATCAGCTTCGTAAAAAGCTTGTACTACACAAATACGAGCGTCCCTTCTGGTAAAAATCATACTCCTACTATAACACAGACTCTTGAGCAGAGGTAGATATCTATATTTCTGTATCTACCGGAAATTATTTCGTTTCAGGCGCGGGAACACTGTGGGTATGCTCACTCGATTTATTTTTTTTATTTTCTATTTCTTGTTCTTTCATCAATCTTTTTTGTATTTTCTTTTGCACAGAAGAAAGATATTGTTTACCTTTATATGTACCGTCAGTAAGAGATATTTTATGCCGTCTGCGCACAACTCCCCCCTCCTCAGTGAGTTGAGAGACTATTATTTTGTGATGGGCTCTACGATTGTTCGTTCGGCCTTTTGTTGAGCGCATTCGTACTACCATAAAAAATACTGTAACATATATTTTAAATTCTCTCAAGTACTCAAAATGAGATGAAATTACTGTACAATGTACATACCTATGATCACAGCACAAGAACCTTCTTCAAGAATAGCCCCTCTTAATATACGAACGCACTTTACTTTTTTACGTGGGTTAATGAAGATACCAGATCTTATTGCTACCGCGCGTCGCAAGGGGTACTCAGCAGTTGGAATCAATGATACAAACAATTTATATGGCGCGATAGATTTTTATGAAACAGCTAAGACAGAAAATATCTCCCCGATACTTGGTGTATCTTTTTTTGTCTCAGGGGATCAATTCAATAAAAAAATATTCCCTCGAGTTTCTCTCTACGCGCGTACCATTGATGGATACCATTCTCTTCTTTCACTTGTTACTCTTGCTCAATTTAACACGACACCTGAAGGAATGCGAGCACGGAAAACGCTTCCATGGAGTGATTTGCTCACTGCATCGTCATGCATCTGTGTGCTTCCAATGTATAACTCACCACTTACTCACACCAATGCACAAGATCTCTGCATTGAAGATTTACAATCAACATTCAAAAATAATCTTTATTTGGGGAATACACACCAACGTAATGAATCAGATCACTCATCAAAAATATTTTTCGATACATTTGAAGAACATAAAATCAAATATAACCTCCCGTCGATTCCCTTTCCACAAATTTATTATGCAGAAAGCTCTGATGCAGAAGCACTTCATGTGCTTCAAAATATTCAACCGATATCGCACCCATTTTTAGAAGAAGAGATGCATATATTCGATCAGTCTATGCCGGATGCCTCCTCTCTTCTGTCACAATATTCAGAAAATGAAATACAATCATTAGAAAAAATAGTTACAAGTATAGATTTTGATCTTGAGCTTAACAAATGGGTATTCCCTAACCCCAAAATAAAAACTAATATAACAAATGATCCTCTCAGAGAAAAGGTATACGCTGCAGCCAATCTCAAACAATTAGCCGAAACACAAACACAGAAGGACAGACTTGAATATGAGTTGAAAATAATAAAAGACAAGGGGTATGATAATTATTTTCTCACGGTAATCGATTTGATTGATTTTATGAAACAAGCAAATATTGCTACATCTACTCGTGGGTCCGCTGGTGGGTCATATGTTGCGTTTGTGACTGGTGTTACTAATGTGAATCCAATAGAATATGAACTCCCATTTGAAAGATTTCTCAATCCATTTCGTCCTTCTGCACCGGATATTGATATGGATGTTGCGGATAATAGACGCAGTGAGGTCATTGAATATATTACTAAGACATATGGCAAAGATAAAGTTGCTCAAATTGGAACATTCGGTACCATGATGGCACGCGCAGCAGTACGAGATACTGCACGCGCACTTGGACAATCATTTACCACAGGAGATCGTATTGCCAAACTTATTCCAATGGGAAAGCAAGGCGCTCCAATGACAATTGAAAAAGCACTAAAAGAAGTACCAGAACTTGTTGCTCTTAGTAAAAATGAACCAATCATTGAAAAAATCATTAACACGGCTAAAAAAATAGAAGGTAATGCAAGACATATATCGATACATGCTGCAGGAATTGTGATTGCGCCAACCTCTCTTGTCAACTACACTCCACTTGAACCAGACAGTAAAGACGGAACACACTGCATCACACAATACGATATGTATGACATTGAAAAAGCTGGCCCATTAAAATTTGATCTTCTTGGTCTCACCAACTTATCAATTCTTGCAGATACTATTACATTACTACAAAAAGAAAATATATATGTGGACATTGACAGTGTTCCTCTTGATGACGAAGCAACATACAAAATGCTTTCTGAAGGAAGAACTGTTGGATGTTTCCAACTGGGGGGAAGTTCTGGGATTACTCAAACTCTTAAAAGAATGAAACCAACAAAACTTTACGACATTGCCGCTGTCGTCGCTCTCTATCGCCCGGGACCTCTCAAAAACATTGATGAATACATTGCAAGAAAAAATGGCACTGCCCCCATAAAATATATTCACCCAAAAATGAAAGAGTACTTATCCAAATCATACGGGGTGATGGTGTACCAAGATGATTTACTATTCACTGCACTTCATTTGGCACAATATAATTGGGAAGAAGTTGATGTATTTAGAAAGGCGGTCGGTAAAAAAATACCAGAACTTATGGCAAAGCAAGAGAAAATTTTTAAAGAACGAGTACAAAAGCATTCAGGCGCAACACAAACACAAGCCAACGCTTTGTGGGATTTATTTGAACCATTTAAGGGGTATGGGTTTAACAAAGCACACGCAATGAGTTATGCAAAGGTTGCCTATCAAACTGCCTATCTTAAAAAACATTACTCCGCTCATTACATGGCAACCTATCTAACGGCAATCGCAGGAGATATCGATGAAGTTGCTAAAATTATTCACGAATGTCGTGCGATAGGCCTCACGCTTCTTCCACCGGATATACAAAAAAGTAACAACGCCTCAAGTGTAGAACTGCATAATGGATCTCTTGCTATTCGAATTGGCTTTTCTATGATCAAACATCTAAGCCATAGCACTATAGAGGCAATCATCGCAGAACGAGAAAAACAAGCATTTGACAGTCTCGATGATTTTCTCATCCGAATCTCTAAAAAAGATCCGACAAGTATTAACAAAAAATCTTTGGAAAGTCTTACACATGTGGGTGCTCTTGACTGTTTTGAAGCACGATCTGTGTTATTGCACAATATGCCCTCTCTTCTTCTTTTTGCAAAAGAAGGGGGTGCTCAAGAATCAACACAGCACACGCTTTTTGCTCCAACCACATTCACACTAAAAAAACTTACTCTAGAGAAAGTACCACGCGAAGATGTGATGCAAGATTTATTATGGGAAAAGGAATACTTGGGTGTATACACCACCGGGCACCCACTCAACTTGTTTACATTGTCGGGGCTAAGCATAGAAGAAATTTTAAATAAAAAAGGAAAAGGTCAAAAAGTGTATACGCAAGTCACAATAGAAGAAATAAAAACTCTCAGAACAAAAAAAGGAGAGCGTATGCAATTTCTAACATTAGAAGACGCAAAAGGCTCTCGCATAGAAGCGGTTCTTTTTCCCCGTACTGCAGAACAATATGAAGATATTGTTGCATTACATAGACCAATTGGGATATTCGCAGAAACTGATACGCGAGGAGAAGAGCTCACTCTAAAAATAGAAAAAATAGAAGAATTAATTACACATCAATATCGGCGTATTTAGCGTTCTCTTCAATAAATACTTTGCGCGGAGCAACATTGTTTCCCATAAGAGTGTCAAACGTTTTTGATGCTTCAATTGCATCTGTTACTGTCACTCTTTTTAAAATACGAGTAGCGGGATTCATGGTTGTATCCCAAAGCTCATCGTAGTTCATTTCTCCCAACCCTTTATAGCGTTGTACAAATATTCCACCTTCGAGTTTTCCTTCTCCAGTTTTGGTTGCGTCTCCATGATCTTCTGTTTTTTTAGATAATTCTTTGATGTATATGTCTCGTTCTTTGTCTGAGTATGCATAACGAATTTGTTTCCCTTTTTTAACTTTAAAAAGTGGTGGTTGAGCAAAATAAATATTTCCATTTTCAAATAACGGTTTGAAATGTCTAAAAAATAATGTCAAAAGGAGAGTTCTAATGTGTGCCCCATCAACATCGGCATCTGTTGCAATAATAATTTTTGCGTATCGTAATTTATCTATATTAAACGCATCTCCGACAGCAGTGCCAAGAGAAATACAAATTATTTTTATCTCTTCTGAGGAAAAAACTTTATCAATTCTTGTTTTCTCAACATTTAAAATCTTTCCTCTCAGTGGTAAAATCGCTTGTGTTCTTCTGTCTCGACCTTGTTTGGCTGTACCTCCAGCTGAATCTCCTTCTACAATAAAAAGCTCCGCTTCGGCTGCATTTCTTGTTTGGCAATCTGTTAATTTTCCTGGCAATGTCATGCCTTCAAGTGCTCCCTTACGGAGAATGCTTTCTTTTGCTGCACGAGCCGCCTTTCTCGATTGCATGGCAAGTTCAACTTTTCCTACTATAATTTTTGCAGTGGTTGGGTTTTTTTCAAGAAAATCTGTGAATGCTTCACCAAACACTGATTGCACTGCTGTTTGTGCTTCAACAGAACCAAGCTTTGCTTTAGTTTGACCCTCAAATTGAATTTCAGGCATCTTGATTGAAACAATGGCGGTGAGACCTTCAAGTGCATCTTCTCCTAAGAAAGAATCATCTTCTTTTAGAATTTTTTTATTTTTAGCATATGTATTTATAACACGAGTGAGCGCAGTTTTAAATCCTGTGATATGAGTTCCTCCTTCTGGATTTTTTATTGTGTTTCCAAATCCAATGATTCTTTCATTAATATCATCAACATATTGAAGGGCTACTTCAACCTCAACAGAGCCCATCTTTTTTTGCACATAAAAAGTATCATCATGCAATGCTTTAAAATTTTTATTTTCAAAATTAACAAATGCTTTCAGCCCCCCTTCAAAATAAAATGAATGGCTCGGAAATGCCGGATGTGTATCTGTTATGAAGAGAGTCTCAGGTTCAACTACAAATTTTTTTTCTTTTCGTGTATCGAGAACACGAATACGTAAATTTTTTACTAGGTACGCTTGATCTCGTACATAGTTAATAATTTGTTTCATATCAAAAAAAGAACTATCAATGGTGAGCCCAGTAAATATGGTTTCATCTGGTTGAAACACTACCACGGTCCCGTGTTTTTTTGTTGCGCCAATTTTTTTAACTTTTGCAATAGCTTTTCCTTTCTCGTATTCCTGCATGTGCACACCTCCCTCTTTGTGTACCCATACACCTGTATACACTGAAAGTGCGTTCACAACTGATGCACCAACTCCATGCAATCCACCGGACACTTGGTATCCTCCGTCCCCAAACTTGCCTCCCGCATGAAGTGTCGTCATGATTGTTTCAAGAGCTGATACTTTTGTTTTTTGATGCACATCAACAGGTATCCCTCTTCCGTTGTCTGCCACTCGAACTCGTCCATTCGCTAATAACGCAACCTCAATTTCTGTTGCATGCCCCCCCATTGCTTCATCCTTTGAATTATCAAAAATTTCATTAATAAGATGATACACCCCCCCAACTCCAGTGGTTCCTATGTACATCCCCGGACGTTTACGAACCGGTTCCAATCCTTCAAGAACAGAAATCTGTGAAGCATCGTATGTTTCTTTATTTTGGTTCTGAGCATTTTTAATTGGCATATTTGTATCAATAGTATATCACATTGACAGAAGCGTTCCTCATTCCTATCATGTTGTTATGAAATTAGTCATAGTAGAATCTCCTTCAAAAGCAAAAACGATAGAAAAATATCTGGGGTCTGAATTTGAAGTGTTGGCATCTGTGGGGCATATTCGTGATTTACCCACAAGTGACAAACAAGCAATAGATATTGAAAATGGGTTTGTTCCAAAATATGTAGTCTCTAAAGACAAAGAGAAGGTAATTCGTGATATAAAGAAGAGAGCAGATATCGCAGAGGAAGTAATTCTCGCAACTGACCCAGATCGAGAAGGAGAAGCCATTGCATGGCACTTACAAGAGGTACTTGGTTTAAAAAATCCGCGTCGTGCAAAATTTCATGAAATTACTCAAGACGCAGTACGAGATGCAATTGAAAAGACCACTTCCATTGATACTAATCTACGGGTAGCTCAAGAAGCGCGTCGTGTGCTTGATCGATTATTCGGCTACACACTAAGTAAACTTATTTGGACAAAAGTACGATATGGATTATCGGCAGGACGAGTACAGTCCCCTGCGCTTAGAATTGTATTGGAACGAGAAAGAGAAATTCGTGCATTTATTCCAGACACATACTGGGATGCCTATGGTGTGTTTGTAAGCAGTACTGACGAAGAATATATGGCTGAAATATCTCAACATATAACTGACGCATCGTTACTCGATGCACTCACCACACACGGAAAAAAACAAACATGGGCTATTACAAGCATTAAAGAAACAGAACAACAAAGAAACCCAAAACCTCCATTTACGACTTCAACCTTACAGCAAGCCGCCAACAGTCGACTTGGATATTCACCATCAAACACCATGCGTATTGCACAAAAATTATATGAAAAAGGATATATTACCTACATGAGAACTGATTCATCTCATCTTTCTGAAACAGCACAAAAAGGAATCCAAACATACATTTCAAAAATCTACTCCCCGTCAATGTATAAAAAAACAATATACAAAACAAAATCAAGAAATGCACAAGAAGCACATGAAGCGATACGACCAACAGACATGACTTACACAACACGTAGTTCTAGCAAAGATGAACAACTTCTGTATGAATTAATCCACTCACGAACCATTGCTTCCCAAATGATTGAAGCCAAAATAAAAAGAACCACTATCACTTTTTCCTGCGAAGGTATTCCACATACTTTTGTTATTCACGGTTCTATTATTCTTGAAAAAGGATGGCTCAATGCAGACCCTGATGCAACTAGTGGGGACACTCTTGTTCCGCAATTTACTGTGGGGCAACCATTTTCTTGTAAAGATATAACTATAAAAGAAAAACAAACCTCTCCCCCAGCTCACTACACTGAAGCTGGATTAGTAAAAGAATTAGAAGCACGAGATATTGGTAGACCATCCACTTATGCAAGTACCATCCGAACCCTTGTTGAGCGTGCATATGTTATCAAAGAGGGAAAGAGTTTGGTGGCGAGTCCACTCGGAGATGTGGTTTCTACATTTATCGAGAAAAATTTTCCAACATACATTTCAGATGTTTTCACCGCAGAAATGGAAGAAAATCTAGATCGAATCGCTTCTGGAAATGCAGAATATATAAAAACCATAGAAAATTTCTATACCCCATTTCTACGGTCCATAGCTGAAAAAAAAGATATAGAAAAATTAACCACTCTAGCAGATGCTCCGAAAGAATTCTTATGCCCAAAGTGTAATGCACATATGGTAATAAAACTTTCAAAGCACGGCACATTTATGAGTTGCAGCACTTTTCCTACCTGTACTGGCGCTCGTACTGACACAGGTGAAGTAATGCGTGATCCAGAACAAATTGGTAAAGATTGCCCTCGGTGCAGTAAACCGTTAGTACGAAGAAGTGGAAGATTTGGAGATTTTATTTCTTGTAGTGGATATCCAAAATGTAAGTTCATTGAGACCGACCCTGAAGAACAAAAAAAGAAAGATACTGGTGTTGTGTGTACTGAATGCAAAAAAGGGACTCTCATTGAGAGGCGAGGTAAATTTGGTATTTTTTATGGTTGTTCATATTACCCCGACTGCAAACATGCAATTAAAGCAAAGCCCACAGGAGACGCATGTAATGAATGTGGGTCTCTTATGATGGAAGGGACAAAAACAATTCCAATTCGTTGTTCAAATAAAAAATGTTTATACCATAATCCACATAAGATTAAAAAAGATTGAGCACTTGTTACAGAGAAAAATTATCAATACCGTACAGGTCGTCATCTTTACTCACGGAAGAAAAGTCTACATCATTGTTCTGTTCACTTGAAACAAATGGGCGTTCATTTGCATCAGATGGTTTGTTAATTTTTTCTGTAATAAATCGTAAAATATCTTCATTGGGAAATGTAATACTGATAACACCCCCTGCTCCAATTTTTTCTTCGATGCGTACTTCAGTGCCAAGAGTTGCAGACAAACTCTCTTCAATTGAACGAAGATGTGACCCTGCGTGAGTATGCCCAATGGTATTAGATTTTCTTGAATGAAATCTTGCCACTCGTTCAGCGTCTCGCACTGTTAATCGTTTAAATACAATATCAGTAAATAATGTTCGTTGTTCGTCTGGCTTGTCTGTTAGCATAAGCAAGATGCGCGCATGTCCTTCTGACATTTTTCCAATAGCAAGCGCGTGAGCCATATCGTCTGGTAGTTGTAATAAACGAATTGAATTTGAAATATACTCTCTACTTTTTCCAACTCGTTCTGCTACCTCAGCATGAGTAATGGAGAATTCTTCTGTGAGTTGTTTAAATGCTTTTGCTCTATCTATTGGGTTTAGATCTTCTCGATGTAGGTTTTCAATAATTGCCATTTCAAGTTTGAGGCGATTTTCTTCTTGCCCCTCACGAATAAGCACAGGCACTTCTCGAAGATCTGCTCGTTGCGAAGCTCTGAGGCGTCTTTCTCCAGCAATCAATTCATAATACGTATTAATA
Organism: Alphaproteobacteria bacterium; assembly: GCA_030054135.1. Taxonomy (GTDB): domain Bacteria; phylum Patescibacteriota; class Minisyncoccia; order Phycocordibacterales; family JABAAK01; genus JASGCN01. The sequence goes on along the minus strand of JASGCN010000003.1, from coordinate 3,440 downwards.
TGACCTGCGGGATCGTACTCTTCTATTTTTGTTACCACCAATGGCTGTAAAACACCATATCTGCGTATAGAATTTGCAAGTTCTTCTAGAGCATGCTCGGAGAATTCCTTTCTTGGTTGATATGGATTGGGTCTTACTTTATTTGTAGCAACCCAGAAAACACTCATTTGTTTTTGTTGAGGAGAAATCATAATCATATTGTACTATACGCACAACGATCACTCTCGTGACGATAGCATTTTTTTTGTGTATGCTATAGAGGTAGCCGGAATGGCGGAATGGTAGACGCACACGACTCAAAATCGTGCGCCCATTGCGGGCGTGTGGGTTCAAGTCCCACTTCCGGCACCAATTTTTCTTAACACTTCTTATGCTGTGGAGTTTTTTTTATAAGTGTTGTATGCTCATACTATCGCTGAGATGGCGGAATTGGTAGACGCCCACGACTTAAAATCGTGTGTTGGCAACAACGTGCGGGTTCGATTCCCGCTCTCAGCACCGCACACCATTCGATTATAGCCCGGGTGGCGAAATTGGCAGACGCACTCGCCTTAGGAGCGAGCACCCGCAAGGGTATGGAGGTTCAAGTCCTCTCCCGGGCACACGATATGAAAAAAATAATCGTCATTACTGGACAAACAGCTACTGGGAAAAGTGACCTCGCAGTTTCGTATGCACTAAAAAATAATGCAGAGATTATTTCTGCAGACGCTCGGCAAGTGTATACAGAGTTAGATAATCTGTCTGGGAAAATAACACACGATGAAATGAAAGGGGTCACTCATCATGTACTGAGCATAGTTGATGTAAAAACTCCGTATAGCGCGCATCAATTTTCAATTGATGCGCGACGTGCCTGCGATGACATCATTTCAAGAGGAAAGAATGTAGTTCTCGTTGGAGGCAGTGGTTTTTATGTTAGAGCATTTTTATATAATGGCGTACTTTCAAATGTTGAAGCTAATATTCCCCTAAGAGAAAAAATGAAGCTGTCTTCCCTTTTTGAATTACAACAAGATCTTTTTAAAAAAGACTCAACCGCATATGCGCGTATTGACATACACAATAGAGTTCGCGTTGAACGGGCGTTGGAAATAATAGAAAGCATCGGTGTGTATGAATTACCTCAACCTTCACTTGTGTACCCACATGAAATATGTGGCGTAGTTTTTGAGTCGCCCGTTGTAATGAAAGATGCAATCACAAAACGAATAGAACGACGTTTTGGTAGCATGGTGGAAGAAATGAATGTTCTTATTCAAAAAAAAATAACAAAAGAGCGTATGGAAACACTTGGTCTTGAGTGTAGAGAAATATATAGACATATCACAGAAAAAGTATCTAAAGAAAAAACGATTCAAATATTAAGTAAAGAAATTATTAACTATGCAAAAAGACAGAGGACGTGGCTCAATGCGTATGTTGGAGAGACACACATTCACACACTCAAAGAAACTGAACAGTTATTGTTGGGTGTATGATAGTTACAATTTTCTACTGTCGTATACCCAATGTAGTAATGCTTGGCGCTGTGCCCTTCGACAAAATAAATCCTTTGGAGAACAATTATTTTTTATCTGCGTAACGTGTCGTTTAATAGCTCGCCATCTTTTTATTTGCCTTGCATCGTCTGCGTGCCTTCTCCCTAAAAAATAACGGCAATACCATTGAAACCACCCACGGGGGTCATCTTTATGAATCCATTGTTTTGTCTTCCACGCAGAAAGAGATTGGCTTGCGCGAACTTTAAAATAATTAATTGTAGCGTTGTATTTTTCTGGAGATAATTTTGCTTTTGTAAACCAGTCTTTAGGAAATTCTTTTTTACAATCTGTCATGTATTTACCACCAAAAACTCCCAATGCTAATAATTGTTTTGGCGTAAGCATGGGTTTAAATTGAGAATTAAAATTTTTTCCCATTGGTTCCGTCAATGTATACGAATAATTTTTTTGCATTTTATCTCGTACCTGTATTGTTTTTTTTGTTTTCATATGTAGAACTGTACCGTTTAATAAAAGAATTTACTTGCAATATAATACGTGCTCCCTGAAACGACACTCGCTATCACTGCCCCCCACAGAATATCTACTACTGTAACAATGATAGACCAGTTTTTAGTGAGTGCAAGATTTGTTAAGTCATATGTTGCGTAACACACAAGACCAAAGAAAGCCCCGTACATAAACGCGTGTATAATAGAATTTTTTTCTATTGCAGGAAAAATGACAAACACAAGAAGACCGAGTGCGAAAATCAAATAGAACAGTAACGCTGCAATCCAGTTAGGATCGGCTCTGAGTAAATCACCTACATAGAAATAATAAAATTTGTTCGCAATAACACCAACCCAAAGAAGATCAAGCGCAATGTATATAGTTAACGTAAGGGCATATAGTATGAGAAACATACTCTATACTATCATGCACAAAAGATTTGCTTTGCGGGCGGTGTAGGAATCGAACCCACGACAGCGGTTTTGGAGACCGCAGTTATACCACTTAACTAACCGCCCATCGCAGGAACAATTATTTTTTAGCCTCAGTAAATAATTCGTGCTTACGGGTAACTTTATTATACTTTTTTAATGATAACTTGTCTGGGTTTTGTTTTTTGTTTTTTCGAGTATAGAGTATGAGCCCACTTTTTTTATCTTTTATTTTAATGATGTGGGTTTGTACTTTTGCCATACTTAAAGTTACCATATTTTTCATATTGTTGCAATAAAAAAATATTTTCACTTGAGGCACGAGCGAGAATCGAACTCGCGTATAGAGATTTTGCAGATCTCTGCCTTACCACTTGGCCATCGTGCCGATATATGTATCATACAGAATTAATATGATTCTCGCGAGAATCGAACTCACGTATAGAGTCAGAATATATTGCGCAGATCTCTGCCTTACCACTTGGCCATCGTGCCGATATATGTATCATACAGAATTAATATGATTCTCGCGAGAATCGAACTTAATTACAAGTGCGCCGGGCAGGATTTGAACCTGCGTAGCCCATTGGGCGACAGATTTACAGTCTGTTGCGATTGACCACTCCGCCACCGACGCGTAGATATATCATACACAAGAAAAAACTTTTTGTCTCGTCTACTTAACGAACTCCCTGTGAAATGGTTTGATTAGCTTTCTTTTTTTTAACTTTAAATTGATATTCTTTATTATAAGAAATATGTACCACACCGTCCTCACCAACATTTTCCCTCAACATAGCTTCTGCCAGCGGAGTAAGTATTTTTGTTTGAATAACCCGACGAAGTGGTCTCGCGCCATATAGTGGGTCAAAAGCATCGATCGCTAATTGGGTGTAGACACTTGTATCCACTGTAAGAGTGACCCCTCTTTCTTTTACACGATTAAATATCAAAGCCATTTCTTTCAGAACGATACTTTCTAACACTTTTGGAGTAATAGGTCTAAACACAA